>JALVRI010000569.1 GCA_027031325.1 Desulfobacteraceae bacterium | reverse complement strand
ATCCTACTTTCAGGACTTACGTCAACCAGGAAACCGGAGAAACAATTATTTGTGGAATGGGCGAATTGCACCTTGAAGTCTACCTGGAGCGGATGCGGCGTGAATACAAGGTGGCAGTCGAAGCCGGAGCCCCCCAGGTGGCCTATCGCGAAACAATTACCAGGAAGGCCGAATTCGATTATACACACAAGAAGCAGACCGGCGGTGCAGGCCAGTACGGCAGGATAGCCGGCTTCATGGAACCTGCCCCGGAGGAAGTTTTCGTTTTTGAAAACCGGGTGACCGGCGGTTCGATTCCCACCCAGTACATACCGGCCTGCGAAAAAGGATTCCAGTCCTGCCTTGCCAAGGGGCCCCATATGGGATTCCCGGTTACCGGGATCAAGGTGGTCATCAATGACGGTGCAGCCCACAGTGTAGACTCTTCCGACATGGCTTTCCAGGCGGCTGCCAGGGGAGCCTTCCAGCAGGGTTACGCCAAGGCCAAACCGGTAATTCATGAGCCGATAATGAAGGTTGTCGTGGAAACTCCGACCGAGTTCCAGGGGGCAGTACTGGGAGTATTAAACCAACGCCGGGGGATGATTGTAGGTTCCCAGGACGAAGGCCACATGAGTTCTATCGAAGCACAGGTGCCCCTGGCCGAAATGTTCGGTTTTTCAACTGTTCTAAGATCAATGACCCAGGGCAAGGCCCAGTTCACCATGGAATTTGCAACCTACAAGCAGGTACCGGCATCGGTAGCCGAAGCACTTGCCAAGGAAAAAAGCAGCCACAAGAAGAGCGTGGCATGATAATGCTGGAAAAGACTTTTCTAGAAGATGCAAACGCAGCTCCGGTCTGTCTGCCGGACCGGGCCTTGATGACCCGCGAAGCAGGCGTTATTCTCCTGCGGGAAAGGAGTTTGGAGATGTTGAAAAATGATCTTATGATGAGAAACCCGCTTCGGCTCCTGGAAGGCGACCGGGACGAAATCCTTTTCCCCGGGCAATTCGGGGCCGTATTGGCCCGCCCGGGAGTAGGGAAAACGGCCTTGATGGTTCAGCTGGCTCTAGACACCCTCCTGAGGGGCAGGAACGTCCTGCACATAAGCCTCAAAGAACCCATCGGCAAGGTTACCCTCTGGTACAAACAGGTTTTCAAGCTCCTGGCCGCCGAATACAAGGAACCGCAGGCCGGACGGTTGTGGGAGACATTGCTTCCCCACAGGTTCATCATGACCTTCAAGGTAGAAGGTTTCAGTGTCCCCAAGCTCTCTGAAAGGCTGACAGACCTGACGGCCCAGTCAATCTTTACCCCCCATGTAATGCTGATAGACGGTCTTCCGTTCGATACCCATATGGGCCCGACACTGCAAGAGCTCAAACAGCTTGCAGCTTCGCTTGGTGTTTCGGTCTGGTTCACCATTACGACCCACAGGGATGACAAACCGGATTCCAACGGTTTTCCACCTCAATTTTCAAATGTCCAGGAAAATTTCGAGTTGGCCTTGGCTCTTTCCCCTTCCAAAGATACCATTGGGGTCGATATCATCAAGGGCGATTTCAAGGGCAAGCCGGGTCTCTTTCTTGATCCCCGCACCCTGCTGATTGCAACCTGCCCGGAGGATTAATCCAAGGGGTCTCATTGCCCCTTTAACAGGCGCTGTTGAAAAACTATTACGCTTGGGCCATACGGCGTTAAGATCCTCTTCAAAATGCTCATTTATTACCAATAAACTGCGCTTTTTCGTCGGATTTCGCCTTACCTGGCCTGCGCTCATGACGCTTTCAACAGCCTGTCAATACTGCAAAACGACGGGTCATGTTCCGGAACGGCCCAAGACCCTTGCTATATGGTCGATGAAGTCGGAAATCACCCGGTGGACCCGGTCCGCTCCGGGGCCAAGCAGAATTCCATGACGATTGAAATTGAAAATCACGTACTGCTTGTCTTCCGATCCCAGTTGATTGAAAACTTTCTCAGATCCCTTCGGATTTACCACCGGATCCTCGGCCGACTGGACCACCAGGGCAGGCACCTTGATCTGTGACAAACGGCTTTCAAGATGCCCCATCAGTCGCTCCAGTTCCCTGACCCCGGCGATGGGGTTGCGCAAGTAGTTGATATGTGGATTTTCCGGCCGGTTGTCGACAAACTCCTTCTTGGCTTCATCCAGATTAATCTTGTCCATCAGCTTGTTCCAGACGTCCATGGCCGGGGCCATTCTTGAGACCAGGTACTGAAGCCGCAAGGGGGTTGAAACGGCAAAGACACCGGCTATTTCATCAACCCTGGAAGCCAGCTCGAGAGCCAGGGCCGCGCCGGTGGAAAATCCGCCCACCACCACGTGACGGCAAATACCGTGCATCAGGCCGTATCCCTCCTCGATCGATCTTATCCATTGGGTGTAACTGCAACGCGCCAGGTCCTCAGGGGCTGTACCGTGCCCCTTGAGCCGCGGTAAAAAGACCCAGTACCCTTTGCTGTTCAGGTGTTCCGCCAGGGCAAGCACCTCGGCCGGCGCGGCCATGTATCCATGGGAGACAACCACACCGAGCAGCCGTTGGCGCCCTTTCAAAAGCCTGGGCCGCCCGATATGGGCCGGCTTGGACTCGCCTTCGAGGTAAAAACGCTCATAATCACGTTCAAAATCCTGCTTGACCTTTTTAAGCAACCTGCGGACAACGATCCGGCGGATCAGCCAACGCGGGGTCCAGGCCAGGCGCGAAATTCGTCTTTGAAGCTTAACCAAGGGTTCGACTTCGTTGGCCGCCACCGCAATTGGATTGTTAACCCGCACCCTGTGGAAATCGAAAATTGTCCCCAGTTTTCTCTGGTTCTTTACCCAGAAACCCTGCTTTTGCTCAATCACCTGTTTTTCCCGGGCCAGTTGCCAGAAAGTATTCAATTCTCCCGCGCGGTCATCCACCAATAAATTCACTTGTCCTTTCTCCAGGTTGGGATGGAGGTAAAT
>JALVRI010000568.1 GCA_027031325.1 Desulfobacteraceae bacterium | reverse complement strand
TTTTTTAGAAAAGACAAGCCGGCAGTTGTCAGAACCTGGCTGATGGATGAGTCCGAGCTGGAGGTGGAAATCGGCGACGAAGATGCCGTTTGTCTTGTCAATCCCGGACGGACAGGCTTTTGGAGAGTTTTTTATTCCTCGGCCGATATGCGTTCGGAACTTGCCCGTCTTGCAGGTTCCGGCAACCTGGGCGCGGTGGATCGCTGGAGCCTGGAAGACGATTTTTTCGCCTCCATGCGCAAGGGCCTGCTGACTGTCGATCAATACCTCGACCTGCTGGAAGCCTGTCGTCCCTGGTCAGAGCCGGATTTGCTTGTTTGTTCAACCGTTTGCCGTCACCTGGGACTGATTGCAAGGATCTGCCGGGAGGGAAAGCCTCTCAGGGTAAAAGAACTTGGACTCAAGGTAGCCGTTTCCGCCCTCGATGCTATCGGGTGGCATCCGGATTCGCAGGAAGCGCTGCCGCAGGCGATACTACGCGGCCGCATGCTGTGGTCGGCAGCCTTGTGGGACAATCACCGGGCCGTCAGAGCCGGTGAAAAGATGTTTGCCGGCTGGTTGGCCGGCAAATATCTGGAGCCCGACCTTGCCGGAAGTGTCCTTAGAATCGGTGCCCGTTCAGGTGAATTTGCCCATGCAGAGGCAATGCTGGCCCGGATGGAAAAATGTGGCAGCGAGCACCTGCGCTTGGCAATTGCCGGCGCTCTGGGTTGGTTCGCCGGCCAGGAACTGCTTCTGAAGGTGCTCGACCTGGCCCTGAAGAAAGTTCCGCCCAGGTTGCAGCACGTGATCTTTGCCTCCGTGGCCGAGAACCCGGCCGCCCGGGACGGCCTAATGCGCTGGTTCATCCAAAACCCGGAGCGTTTCGCCGGGTTGCACCCGATCCTTTTTGAACGGATACTGGTCAGCCTGGTGCCGTTTTGTGGCCTTGACTGCCATCAGGAGACGTTCGCTTTCCTGGAAGAGTTCCTCAAACGCCGCCCGGAAATGGAAGATGCAGTTTGGATGGCCAGGCAGTTGCTCGAGGTAAACCTGGCCCTCAAAGCAATGGCAACCGGCTGAAACCGGTCCCAAGGCCGGCAGCGGCGTCAATCATGGGGCTCCTGGGGTATTCAGGGCCGTGGCAGGCAGCCGGCGACGGCGTCGCCCATCTGTTTAGTCGATACCGCCGGCTTGCCCGGCGGGGCTATGTCGGCGGTGAAAATTCCATCTTCCAGAACCTGGGCCACCGCCTTTTCGATGGCTTGCGCCGCCTCCACCAGCCCAAGGCTGTATCTCAGCATCATGGCCGCTGAAAGTATCTGGGCGATCGGGTTGGCAATGCCCTTGCCGGCGATATCGGGTGCCGATCCGCCGGCAGGTTCGTAAAGCCCGAAACCGTCCTGGTTGATGCTGGCAGAAGGCAGCAGGCCCATGGAGCCTGTAAGCATGGCGCATTCGTCGGAGATGATGTCTCCGAACATGTTGCCGCACAACAGGACGTCGAACCGGTGGGGATCTTTCACCAGCTGCATGGTGGCGTTGTCCACGTACATGTGGTCAAGTTCGACCTCTGGAAAATCGGCAGCCACTTCTTCCACCACCTGGCGCCAGAGGACCATGGTTGTAAGCACGTTTGCCTTGTCGATGGAAGTAACCCGGCTTTTACGACCGGCTGCCGCCTTGAAAGCGGCCCTGGCGATGCGTTCGATCTCGTAACGATGGTAGACCATGGTGTCGAAGGCTTTTTCCGAGGGTCCCGCGCCCTCCCTCCCCTTGGGCCGCCCGAAATATATTCCCCCGGTCAATTCCCGCACGCACAGCAAGTCGAAGCCGTTTTTGACGATCCGGGGATGCAAGGGGCTTGCAGGGGCGAGGGCAGGGAAGACCTTGGCCGGCCTGAGGTTGCAAAAAAGCTTGAAGTGCTTGCGCAGGGGCAAAAGGGCGGCCCTTTCCGGCTGCTTGTCCGGCGGCAGGGACTCCCACTTGGGGCCGCCCACCGACCCGAACAGGATGGCGCGACTGCTTTGACAGGCATCCAGGGTGGTTTCCGGCAGGGCCTGGCCGTGGCGGTCGATGGCCGCCCCGCCCACGTCGGCGTGGACATATTCCAGGCTAAAACCGAAATTTTCCTGGGCTGCATCAAGCACCTTTAAAGCCTCGGCCATGACTTCGGGACCGATCCCGTCACCGGCAAGTACGGCAATTTTCATTGACTGTCTCCGCCTTGGAACCTTCGGACCGGTATCCGGAACCGGCCCTCAATGAGTCTTTCTGAACCCGGATTATGCACTTCAAATGCCTGCCCTCGTCTCGCATCTTGGCCAAACTCGCCAGCTGCAAAATCCGGGCTGAATCGAAAACAGACGGCTATCTTAGTTGGGAGGCCCGGCTTTGTCAACCGGCCTGGATTGGCGGCGGAAGTTTGGTCCGGCGGGTGACAGACCGTAGAAACGATTCAACGGACCTGAAAAATGGGACCGGCCGAATCCGGGTTGGATGCGCTTGACGATTAAATGTGATTTTCAGCCGGGAAGGTTTTTGGCTTTCGGCCAAAAATTCGTTGCGGCCGTTTTCCGGATGCCCCCGGGGCTCAGCCGCCCGGGGCCCGGGCCGGCCAACCGTAGCGGGAATGGAGAAGTCGGCGGGTCGGCCAGCTCACATCGAGGCCTTGGATCTCATGCCGGCCTACCCATGCCACCTGATCCGCATCGTCACCGGCTGCCGGCCGGCCGGAGACGTATTCGGCTTCCAGGTCGACGATCACATAGTGGAAGACGACTTTGCCCGTTGGATCCCGGACGATGCTGTCGAAAGTGTAAACCGGCCGTCCGGCCCTGATGGTTATACCGGTCTCTTCCAATACTTCCCTTTGGGCCGCCTCCTGGAGGGTTTCGCCCCAGCGGATTTTGCCGCCCGGAATGGCCCACTTCCCTTTTGAAGGTGGATTGGCCCTGCGTACCAGCAGTACTTTTTCGTCTTTGAAAAC
>JALVRI010000567.1 GCA_027031325.1 Desulfobacteraceae bacterium | reverse complement strand
AGGTGGAATTGATGTGGCAAAGGGGCATGACGTTCATGCATACATCGTGTTCGTTGAACCCGAAATCGACAGCATTTATCAGGTAAAAAGCGATGTGCGACTCGTGGGTCCGGATAACCCCCTTGGGCTTGCCGGTGGTTCCCGAGGTGTAGATCAGGATCCAGACATCTTCTGGAAGTACTTCGCAATCCGGTTCGTCCTGGGCGGCCTCAGCCATGAAATCGTCGTAGTTACGGTAGCCTTCTACCTGTTGCCCGACCACGATATAGTTGTCGGGCAGGATATGGGGACAGTTCTTTTTGATGGGATCGACCTGAGCGGTAAACTCGTCGTCGACGATCAGGGCCCGGGCGTCGGAGTTATTCAGGATGTACTCGATTTCGTGGGAGACCAGACGGAAATTAATGGGCACGATCACCAGTCCGGTTTTGGCCGTTGCAAGGTAGATTTCCACGATTTCAATACTGTTTTCCATCAGGACGGCAACCTTTTCCCCCTTGGTCAGTCCAAGCGAGAGCAAGGCATTGGCGAGACGGTTGACCCGTGCGTTCACCTCGGGATAGCTGAAACTGCGCTTGGCGTCCTTCAATGCTACGGTGCGTGGAAACTTTTTGGCGTTTACCTTCAAGATTTGACCGAAATTTAGCCAGTGAGCCATGGTGTCTCCCTGAAATGGTGTCTTGTGGATTGGGAAAGTCGTCCGGGGAGAGCCGCCGGGACTACTCCCCGGGATCATTAGTCTATTCGATTGCGATGCGGGCGTCAACGGCCCGGATTTCTTTCTCGAAGGCCATGACCGGGTTGAGATCCAGCTCGACTATCTCGGGGCAGTCGCTTACAAGCCGGGACAAGCGCTGGATGGTTTCGGCCAGTTGCTCCTTGTTTACGCCGGCCTGCCCGCGTACACCGTCGAGCAGGGCCGCCCCCTTGATGGAAGCAAGCATGCCATCGGCCTCGGCATCGGTAACCGGAGTCAGGTTGAAGACTACGTCTTTCAAGACTTCCACGTAGATGCCCCCGAGACCGAACATGATGATATGACCCAGGCCCGGCTCGGCCTTGGCGCCCAGGATCACTTCCAGACCACCGGGTGTAAACTGCTGGATCAAGAATTGCAGGTCGGAAGCATCGAACTTGGCCTGCATCTGTTTGATTGCCTCGGCCACGGCCTCGCCGTTTTCCAGGTTCAGGGCCACGGCGCCCATATCGCTTTTATGGACGATTGACTCGGAATCCGCCTTGACAACGACCGGGTAACCGATCTTGTCGGCCGCCTTGACCGCCTTCTCGGCGCTGTCGGCCACTGCCCAGGACGCCGTGGGAATCTTGTAAGCATCGCAGATTCCGTACACCTCGGCCGCGGTCAGCATCCTGCGGCCGGCCGCCTTGGCCTGGGAGATGATATCCCGTGCGGCCTTGGTGTCCACGTCCGCAAAGTTCTTTACCGTCCCCTTGTCGCGATCAAGAATCCGGCGGTAGCGTACCATGGCCGCCATGGCGCGGGCCGCTTCGCTTGGCAGGGCGAAACAGGGAACTCCGCCCTCCTGGAGGATGCGAACGGTTTCGGTCCACTGGCGGCGGTCGGTCATCAGGTTGCAGACGATCGGTTTGCGTTGCTGCTTGCTGACCTCGACGATCTGTTTGGCGATGCTTTCGGTGTCCACGAAAAATGGGGTGACGAAGTTGACAAATACGCAGTCGAAATTGTCGTCGTCCATCATGGCATCCAGGCAGGCCCGGTAGTGTTCGGCGGTTCCGGTGGCAAGCACGTCCACCGGGTTGTGTACCGAGGCTTCGGGATAGAGCCTTTCCTTGAGGAAGGCTTCGGTCTTTTCCGAAAGGGGAGGCATTTTCAACCCGGCCGCCACCAGGACGTCGGTGGCGATGACCGCCGGCCCGCCGGTGTTGGTTATGATCCCTACCCGGTCGCCCTTGGGAATCGGCTGGCTGGCAAAAGCGGCGGCGGCGTTGATCAATTCTCCCTCGTCCCGGAAGTCGAGAATGCCGGCTTTCTGGAAAATCAGGTCGGTGGCGATATCTTCCTTGGCCAGGCCGCCGGTGTGGGAGGCGGCCGCCTTGGCACCTTCGGCCGTACGTCCGGCTTTCATTGCCAGCACCGGTTTTATGGCCGCCACCTCGGTGGCCGCTTCCATGAAGGCCTCCGGGTCTCTCAGGCCTTCCACGTAGGTGACCACCACCCGCGTTCCCTCGTCGTCCCCAAGGTAGCGGATTATTTCCGGGATAGTGATGTCGCAGGCGTTTCCGTTTGAGGCGTAGATCCGGGTGCCGACACCCATGGAAGAAAATCCCTGGTGAATCACCTCGGCTACTCCTCCGCTGAGGGCCACGATGGAGATGTAACCCGGGTCCGGATAGGTGAAGGTGAAGTTACAATAAGCCCTTATGTCCGGATCGGAGTTGATGATGCCCTGGCAGTTGGGGCCGAAGATGCGGATACCGTACTTGGCGGCCCTTTCCAGGAAATCCTTTTCGATGGCCGCACCTTTCGGGCCGATCTCGGAAAATCCGCCCGAGTTTATGATGATATGTTTTACTCCCTTTTTGCCGCAATCTTCGACAGCCTGGGGAACGAACTTGGCCGGTATGACCATGTGGACCACGTCCACCGGGCCTGGAACGTCAAGGATCGATTTGTAGGCTTTCAGCCCGCGGATCTCGTCGGCTTTGGGGTTGATCGGGTATATCTCTCCCTTGTAGCCGAAATCGATCAGGTTTTTGATTACCCGGTTGCCTATGTGAAGTTCCTTGGTAGAGGCGCCGATCACCGCCACTCCCCTGGGACGAAACAGTGCATCAAGCATGATGGCTCTCCTCCAGGTTGCTTATTTTCGTTCTTCAAGTTGTTCAATGAAGGCTTCGACATTGGTTTTGGTCTGCTCGTCGGAGATCAACCGCAGGTCGTTCAGGTCTCCATTGATGGTGAGATAGGGAATCCCGGTTTCTTTTTCC
>JALVRI010000566.1 GCA_027031325.1 Desulfobacteraceae bacterium | reverse complement strand
AGGCCAGCCAGTATTACAAGGAAAAGGAACGGCTCTTTTCCATCGCCTGCAAGTGCCTGGACCGGCTCAGGCGGGATTTCGACCTGGTGATTATTGAAGGTGCCGGTTCATGCGCCGAAATCAACCTGCTGGAGCACGATTTCGTCAACTTCAGGACCGCCATCCATGCCCGCGCCCCGGTGATACTGGTGGGCGACATTCACCGGGGGGGGATATTCGCCCAGCTCGTCGGCACCCTGGTCTGTCTGCCGTCGTCTTACCGGCACCAGGTGACCGGTTTTATCATCAATCGCTTCCGGGGCGACCCCGGACTGTTCGCTAGCGGGATGGAATGGATCCAGGAAAAAACATCCCTCCCGGTTTTTGGAATCGTACCCTGGTTTAGGGACATTTCCATCGACCAGGAAGACGCGGTGGTAATCGAAACCTGCCGGGTCGAAGGCCGGAAGGCGATCAAAAAGCCGGCCGTCGGGATAATCCGCCTACCCCATATCGCCAACTTTACCGATTTTGCCGTCCTGGAAAAAATCTCCGGTCTTGGAGTTTATTACCTGGACAAGGCCCGGGATTTGGAACCCTTTGCGGCCGTGATCATACCGGGCAGCAAGAACACGCGGGCCGATCTGCAGTGGCTCCAGCGTGCCGGCTGGGCCGAACAGCTTGAAGCCTACCGTCGGCACGGCGGCCGGATCCTGGGTATCTGCGGGGGTTACCAGATGCTGGGCCGTGAAATAAATGACCCCCAAGGACTTGAAGGCCCTCCCGGGATATCTCCGGGGCTGGCCATGTTGCCGGTCAGGACCACCCTGGCGGCTCCCAAGACAACAACCCTGACGGCCTTCCGCTGGCACCGGGACAAGGGCCTGGGATACGAAATCCACATGGGCCGCACACGCCTGCAAGGCGGTCAACCCTGGCTGGAAGTCATCTCCCGCAACGGCGCACAGACAAAAGACCGGGATGGATGCCTGTCACAAGACGGGCGGGTGATGGGCACCTATATCCACGGCCTGTTCGACGAGCCGGCCATTGCCTCCCGCTGGCTGGCAAGCATCGGCTTGGAACAATTGCGTGTATCCGCAGCCGGCGGCCTCGCATACCGTAATCACCAGTACGAACTGCTGGCCGAACACCTGGAGCGGAACCTGGATATGAAACAACTGGCAACCAGAACTGGAATCTTTCTCCCATGAGCGCAATCCTGATCATAGGCGGCTGCCGAAGCGGGAAAAGCGACCAGGCACTTGCCCTGGCGGCAAACTGCCCCGGACGCCGCAAAGTATTCATAGCCACCTGCATACCCCGTGATGCTGAAATGCGCAAACGGGTGAGCGATCACCAGATCAGGCGGGGTTCGGACTGGCTGACGGTGGAAACCGGGACCGACCTGCTGGCGGCCCTTGAAAAGCATGCTTCTGCCGACGTGGTCATCGTCGATTGCCTGACCCTCTGGGTGAGCAACTTGATGGAAACCGGCCTGGACGACGATTCTCTTCTGGAACGGGCCGGGGAGGTAGCCCGTTTTGTGCGGGAAACCACTTGCGCGGTCTTTCTGGTCACCAACGAGGTGGGATGCGGGATTGTACCTGAAAACGCCCTGGCCAGACGGTTTCGTGACCTGGCAGGAGCCGTCAACCGTGTCATGGCCGAGGCCTGCCCCCAAGTTGTCTGGATGGTTGCAGGAATCCCGGTAACCATCAAAAATCAAGCCTGAAACCATGACTCCGATTCTCAACCTCAAAAACCGGTATCGCGATTTTAGGGCGGCCCTGGAATTTCTGACCATCTTGCCGTGGGGGGCCGGAAGTGACTTCCGGCCCCATGCCATGGTCCCTTTTTTCGCGGCGGCCGGATTGGTTATCGGTGCCCTGGTAAGCTTTTTTGACACCCTGGCGCTCTTGGTGCTGCCCCGGGGAATCACCGCCGTCCTGGACGTGGCCCTGCTGGTCCTGATAAGCGGAGGACTTCATCTTGACGGTCTGGCCGACACGGCCGACGGTCTGTACGGCAACCGCGGCCGGGAAAAGGCCTTGGCCATAATGAAAGACAGCCGGGTGGGAGCCATGGGGGCCATCGCACTGGTACTTTGCCTGCTGGCCAAGTGGACGGCGGTCGCCAATCTAGACCATGGGCGGCGGTTGTGGCTGTTGCTGGCACCGGCTTACGCCCGCGCAAGTGTCCTTTTCGCCCTGGCCAGCCTGCCTTACGGCCGCCGCCAGGGGGGCACCGGAAGCCAATTTTGGCGCAGCCCGCCCAAGGTGTACCATCACTTCGGGCTGGTACTGACAATTGCAGCTTCGGCCCTGGCCGGGTTTCAGGCGCTGGCCGTCAACATTGGTTACCTGCTGCTTTTGGTCGGCATTTTGTCTTTCTACCGGATCAGGTTGGGTTGTATTACCGGCGACATGCTGGGAGCCCTGATCGAAATCATCGAAACCGGCATCCTTTTGATCGCCTGTGTGGGGGCCATAAGATGATCCACGGACACGGAGGCAACATCTACCAGCTGGCGTCCGAACTGGGCTGCAAGCCTGACCGGATCATCGATATGAGCAGCAACGTCAATCCTCTGGGGCCCATACCCCGGCTGTTGGAACACCTTCGAAGTTGCCTGGAGACGATCGCCGCCCTGCCCCAGGTTGACGCGGCTGATGCCACCGCGGCCCTGGCTCACAGTTGGCGGATACCTCCTGAAAGGCTGCTGGCAGCCAATGGCACCACCCATTTCATCTACTGCCTTCCGGCAGCCCTCGGCCTGGAGAAGGTCTTGATCTGCGGTCCTACCTACGCCGATTACGCCGACGGATGCCGCAAGTGGAAGGTGGCCGTAAAGCACCTGAACGC
This sequence comes from Desulfobacteraceae bacterium, assembly GCA_027031325.1. Lineage (GTDB taxonomy): Bacteria > Desulfobacterota > Desulfobacteria > Desulfobacterales > Desulfosarcinaceae > JALVQM01. Next base: position 6,137 of record JALVRI010000566.1, on the reverse strand, counting down.
CAGCCCGGAAGATGGTTTCAAGCCCGACCTGAATCGCATCCATACGCAGGCCGGAACAGTCGATGCCGTCTATATCTGTAACCCCAACAACCCTACCGGGCGACTGGTGGGAGCCGCCCGCCTGGCCGAACTTGCCGCTTGTAACCGCCGAACCCTGTTCATAGTGGATCAATCATACCTGCCGTTTGTCGCCGGCGGAGAGGCTGAATCACTGGCCGGCAGTCAATTGCCCAATGTCATCGTCCTGCATTCCCTGTCCAAGATTTTTCGCGTTCCCGGCCTGAGGATCGGGTTTTTGGAAGCGCATCCCGATATGGTCAGGAAGCTGTCGGCCTGGGTGGAGCCATGGAGCCTCAACAGCCTGGCCCAGGAATGCATCCTCTGGCTGGCAAGTCATCCCCGGCAGGTGAACGAGTACATCCGCCGCTCCCAGCAGTACTGCCGCTCAGAACGCATCAAGGTAGCCCGCCACCTGACCGCCGATGGCAAGATCGACACCTTTCCAAGCTGCGCTTCTTTCATCCTCTGTCGCCTGCCGGCCGGAACAAGCGCGCAATGGCTTTGCCGCCAACTGTCCCAAAAACGGATCCTGGTCCGCAATTGCGAAAATTTCAAAGGTCTTGACAACCGCTATTTCCGCCTCTCCCTCAAGTCGCAAGATACGAACCAGGCAGTGGCCGGCATGATAACGGCCTTGCTCAAGTCAAGGCCCGGAGGGAAAAATCAGCAATGAGCGGGCTTGTTTCTCCCTGGGTTTTGCCGGCTGCCGTAGCCCTCGATCTCATCTTGGGTGACCCGCCCAAACTGCCCCATCCGGTCCGCTTGATGGGCAAGGCCGTCTCATTTGCCGAAACCCGGCTTAGGAAAAGCAGCCTGCCTCTGAAAACCGCCGGCGGTATCATGGCAGCCTCCCTGGCGGGGCTGACCTTCCTGGCCGGGACAATTCTGGTGACTTTCACCGGCTGCCTGGGGACAGGTTGCAGGTTTGGGCTGGAAGCAGTGCTGGTCTACTATTGTATTGCGGCCCGCAGCCTCGATCAGGCCGGCCGGGATGTTTTGCGGTCCCTGGCCGGCAGGGGAGCTCAAGCTGCCAGGCAGACTCTGCGCTGGATTGTGGGAAGGCAAGTCGAAAGACTCTCTGTTCAGGGCATACTGCGGGCAACTATTGAAACCGTCTCCGAAAATCTGGTGGACGGCTTTACAGCTCCCTTGCTCTTTGCCGCCCTGGGCGGGGTTCCGGCAGCGCTGACCTACAAAATGATAAACACCATGGATTCCATGGTGGGATACAAGACCGAAGCTTACATCATTTTCGGCCGGCTGCCGGCAAAACTGGACGACCTGGCCAACTGGCTCCCGGCCCGCCTAACCGTGCCGGTTATCGCCCTGGCCGGCCAGTTGCTGGCAGGCAGGGGCCGCCGTTGCCTGGAAACGGTGCGTTTTGAGGCCCGCAATCACAGCAGCCCCAACTCCGGTTTTGCCGAAGCGGCCTTTGCCGGGGTTTTGGGTGTCAGGCTGGGCGGACCCAATTATTACCACGGACAGAAAATCATCAAACCGTATATCGGGATCCGCTTTGGAAGGGCTTTGGCCACAGATATAATCCGGGCCTGCGACCTGATGCTCCTGAGTGCCGTTTTGTGGCTGGCGCTATGTATGCTTCCGGCCTGGATCTTTTGAGGAGAACTTTTGTGGAGCAAGATTCATCGCCTGATATTAAAACCGGAAACCTTTTCGAGCGCAGCTACAAGGGAACTTACCGATTCCGGCTCGGAACCACTTCTTTCATTTACCGGACAAATTACCAGGCCAATGTAGCCAGGCTCGGCAAGTACCTGGATGAAATCGAACTGCTGTTTTTCGAAATGCCGCCGGGCGGCAGGGTCGACCCGGAATTGGTTCGGGATCTGGCAGCACTTGCAGACAAGCTGGAGCTTACCTACAACCTTCACCTGCCGCTTGATCTCGGGCTGGCCGCCGAAAACCCCGCCCTGCGGCGACAAGACACCGATCTTACCGCACGCCTGATAAACTCCAGCAGGGCGCTGCCGCTTTCCAGCTACACCCTCCATGTCAACCATCCGTCCTGCTCCGGCACCCCCTCTGGGCCGAGCCTGGGAAGATGGAGAAAGCTGGCGTCGGAAAGCATTGCCGACGTCCTGGAGACCACCGGCTTGCCGCCGTCCATGATTTCAGTCGAAAACCTTGCCTATCCCTTTCAGTGGATAGCCCCGCTGGTTGATGAACTGGGCCTGGCGATCTGCCTGGATGTCGGTCACCTTGTCGCCAACGGCCAGGATGTCAAAGCCGCCCTGGATGTTTTCGGGCAAAGGACCACGGTAGTCCATCTGTACGGAACCGGCAAAGGACAAGACCACGGCGCCCTGTCACTGCTACCGCCGGCGGTACTCGGACAAGTTGCCGCTTTTCTAAAAACTTTCAACGGCTCTTTGATGTTGGAAGTTTTCAGACCTGACGATCTTCGTATTTCGCTCTCCGTGCTTGCCGAACTGTTGTGATTTCAAGGCACAGAAAGCGGGTGCCAAAAAACAGGGCCGATGGCCGGAAAGGACTCTAACAGGCTGTTGAAAAACGTCATGAGCGCTGGTCAGACAAGCCAAAATCCGGGTTCAACAGCCCCTGCTAGATGGGATCAGATTCAATGATGCTGATAGCGGATAACTTCCAGATTACAAGACCATCGATTGCAAAAGCCGTTGGGAACCTGGACACGGCCGGCATCCAGGAAATGGTTGCCCGTTGGCTGGCGGCCGGGGCCCAGGCAATAGACATCAACCCCGGGCCTTTACCCAAGGATCCGGAGCGGAGCATGACCTTTTTGGTGGAGACCATCGCCGCCGCCTGCCGCCTGCCCCTGCTGCTGGACACGGTCAACCCGGCAGCCATCAGGGCCGCTCTGGAAGTGGCATCGAGCCAAGCGATCATTAACGGTCTTTCTTTGGAGCCCCAAAAACTGGAGCGGATTCTGCCCCTGGCGCTACGATTCAAGGTCCCGGTGATTTGTTACCTGCTGCGTAGCGACGGCCATGTTCCTTCCGATGCCCAGGGAAGACTGGAGATAGCCCTTCAGCTCTGGCAAGAAGTCGCCCGGCATGGCCTGGAACCGGACCAGTTCATCGTCGACCCGGTACTGGTGCCCTTGGGCTGGGCGGATGGTTCAAACCAGGCCATGGAGGTGCTTGCCACCCTCCGCTATCTGCCGGATGTACTCGGTTTTACTCCCAAAACCATCGTCGGTCTCAGCAACCTGACCACGGGATCACCGTCCCGCCAATGCCGCCTGGCCATGGAGCAAGCCTATCTTCCCATGCTGGTTGCATCCGGAATCCGGATGCTATTGATGAATATCGAGCATCGTCAAACGGTGGCCATGGCCCGAAACTGCAATCTCCTGTCTTCCAGAGCGATATTTTCCTGGCAACAGGTTGCCTTCTGACCTGCCCGCGCAAAGATGATGGACTTTCAGCTTCCGGACCCCTGTAAATCGTCCTTTGCCTGGCGAAACAGCCGGCTGATGCGTGTTGTTAATTCCCCGACCTGGTCCAGGGCCTCGGCCGCCCCGAGATGACCGCCTTGGCGCAGCTTAGCGGCCCATTGGCTGTAATTTGTCCCATGGTCGTCGTTATGAACTATCCAATGATCAAGCAGCTTGAGGGCCTTTTGTTCAAGTGACATCTCGGCCGAAACATTTTCGTGGTCTTGATGGCCATGGTGATGATGGGGATGGTCGGAATCATGCATGCTTTAATCTCCTTGAACAGCGGTTCAACAATGATTAAACTGGAATTTCGGTACGGACTGAATTTATTTGAACCCGGATTTTGCAGCCGGCCAGTTTGCCGAAGATGCGAGGCCGAGGGCAGGCAGACCTGCTCTAGTACTTCAACTGCCCTCCAACAAAGCAGATTCGGTAAAATCACAAGCCCTTTGCGGCTTCAAATGCCTGAGGATTTTTCAGCGGTTGAACTTCACCTTTTGGGTGAAGGCAGGGCCGGGAACAAAACATACTAACTATCTAATAATTCAATGTGATTACTTCTTTTCAGGCATTTTGAAGTGCATAATCCGGGTTGAACAAAGCCCGGTTCCATTTTTACATACAATGCGACAAAATCCGCCCAAGTCAACCTTTGCCCGATGGTGACCTCCAAGCCGCCATTTAACAGGTAACACCGGTGAATATTGAGACATGAAGTCAAAGTCAAAATCAAGTCATGCCTACCGCTTTCTGGCGGCCGCGGTTTTGCTGGGGGGTATTTTCGGGATCACCGCCGGGGTCTATCTGGGCCTGACCCACGATCTTCCCCAAATCGAATTCCTGGAAGCATATCAACCATCGGCCATAACCAGGATTTATTCTTCGGATCAGCAGCTACTGGATGAGATCTATATCGAAAAACGCGACCCGGTACCCTTGTCAGATATCCCTCCCATGCTGGTGAAGGCAATCCTGGCAACCGAGGACCGGCGGTTTTATAAACACCGCGGAATAGCCTTGAAAGGAATTCTGCGGGCCATGGCCGCCAATTTGAAAAGCGGCCGCTTCTCCCAGGGTGCCAGCACCATAACCCAGCAACTTGCCAAAACCCTTTTTCTGACACCCCGCAAGACCTTGACCCGCAAGCTGAAAGAGGCCATCCTGGCCCTGCAGCTGGAACGGCGCTACACCAAGGACGAAATCCTGGCCTTGTACCTTAACCAGGTCTATTTCGGAAGCGGGGCCTGGGGTGTTTCATCGGCGGCCCGCATATTTTTCGGAAAATCCCTTGAAGAGCTGACCCTGGCCGAATGTGCTCTTATCGCCGGAATGCCCAAAGCACCTTCGGCCTATTCACCCTTGGTCAACCCTGAGCTGGCGGTCAAACGGCGCAACCTGGTCTTGAAACAGATGTACAAGTTGAATCTGATCGACACCGAGTCTTACCAGCAGGCCATAGCCGAACCGTTAAGGCTGGCGCATACCGGCAGCCCGGGACTGAAGGCACCGTATTTCGTCGACTTTGTCAGGAAAGGGCTCGAGCACCAACTTGGACACAGCCGCCTCTACAAGGAGGGTCTCACGGTAGAGACCACCCTTGATTGGGATCTCCAGCTGGCTGCTGACAAAGCCGTCGCCGCCGGCTTGGCCGCTCTGGAAGCCAGAATGAAGCGCAAAGGCTTGCCCACCTCAAAGCTCCAGGCGGCCCTGGTGGCCCTTGACGTTCATAGCGGTGCCATCCTGGCCATGGTCGGCGGTCGCAATAACGGGCGCCCCGGATTCAACAGGGCCAGCGAAGCCAAGCGGCAGCCTGGATCTGCTTTCAAGCCGATCCTCTACGCCTTGGCGATCGAAAAAGGTTTTTCCCAGACAGACCACATCCTGGATGCGCCGGTAGCCTTTAAGAGCGGGTCGGGACGTGATTGGATACCGCAGAACTTTTCCCGCAGTTATGAAGGTGAAATTACCCTGCGTCATGCCTTGGCCCACTCAAAAAATATACCCGCCGTGCGCTTGATGGAAAAACTGGGGCCGGTGGCCGTGGCTCAATTTGCCTACAAACTCGGTATCTCCCCCGGCCTGCGTGAGGATCTAACCCTTGCGCTGGGCACATCCGAGGTATGCCTGCTCGATCTTACGGCCGCCTATGCCACTTTTGCCAACGGCGGTTTATATACCCGTCCTTATGGAATCGTTCGCATCCTGGACCGGCAGGGACATACCGTCTGGCGCAACAAGTACGAACGCCACCTGGCCATGTCTCGGGAAGCAGCAGCCATAACCACCAACATGCTCCAAGCGGTCATCCAGGAAGGCACCGGCAGGTATGCCCGCAGGCTGGGGCCCATGGTGGCGGGAAAGACAGGGACCACCGACGATTACTGCGATGCTCTTTTTATCGGCTACACCCCCCGTATCGCAGTGGGTGTATGGGTCGGCAACGACGACCATTCGACCCTGGGGGCAGGCGAGACCGGCGCCCGGGCGGCTTTGCCCATCTGGGTGAAATTCATGGAAAGCATACCCCGGCCGCAAAATCCTGAATACTTCGACCTTCCCGACGGGGTAACGGCATTGGAAAGTGACACCACCGTTTCCCCCGGCAACGATAGTCTTCCGGTCCTGGTCAGAAAAGGCA
>JALVRI010000565.1 GCA_027031325.1 Desulfobacteraceae bacterium | reverse complement strand
CCAAATGTTCGATTTGGCCGGGAGGCCCTAGCTGTCTTTGTAACGTTGAATCCGATGCCGGCTCTGCAACGGATAAGAACAATAAACCCGGATTTTGCAACCAAATTAATCTTTCAGGCATTTGAAGTGCATAATCCGGAATAAAGGAGGTATCGTCATGACCGTTGACAGATTGGTATTTGGTTTTGCAGGAGCAATGATATTGATTTCGTTGTTGTTGTCACTGGTGCACAGTAACTACTGGTTGTGGTTTACCGCCTTCGTGGGAGCCAACCTGCTCCAGTCGTCCTTCACCGGGTTTTGCCCGTTGGCAATTATTCTACGCAAAATGGGGGTCAAACCAGGGGCTGCCTTCAAGTAACCTGAACCCCCCGGCTTGGAATGGAGATGGCTTTGAACAAGATGGTCAAGCCCCGAAGGCGGGAAATAAGCCGGGCGCCGGCAAAAGGGCGCGCGGGAGGCGGTCAAGATCACCCAACGGGACCAGCCGGATCTTCTGAGGATGCCAAAGCCTTGCAATATGCCATCAGGCGGCTTGCCATCCGCGACCATGGTTGCGCCGAGCTTAAGCTGAACTTGCAACGCAAGGGGTTTTCAGGCCCGGCCGTGGCGAAGGCGATTGAAACTTGCATCCGCAAAGGATACCTTGATGATCAGCGTTTTGCCGCCGCTCTTGCGGCCGCCCAGGGCCGGAAGGGTTTCGGACCTGCCAAGTTGCGGGCTTTGCTGCGAGGCAAAGGGCTTGACCGGGAAACAATCGAGCAGACCCTGGAACAGTGCTTTGGCCGTCAAGTACAGCTTCAGGCTGCTTTCGTGGCCGTCAGCAAAAAGTTACGTAGTTCCAAGGTCAAATCCCAGGCCGATCCTCGCCCCTTGCTCTGGCGCTATCTTCAGGGACGGGGTTTTCCCGGCTCTCTTATTGCCGAAGTGTTTGCCAGCGTGAAGTTCGATGAAATGTTAATGCAAAACAAAGGACAGGGATAAATGGCTTTTCACAGGATCGGGGAACTCGATTTCAAATCACCGGCGTCCGGTGTGGAAATGCGTCTTCTGCACGGCCGGCAGATGAGCATGATATTCTTCACCCTGGATCAGGATGCTCCCATACCGGAGCACAGCCACCCTCACGAACAGATGGGAACGGTCGTTTGCGGTTCAATCAGGCTCACCATCGGCGGTCAAACCAAGGTGGTAGGCCCGGGGCAGGCTTATCACGTTCCTCCCAATGTGAACCATGGAGGGTTGAGTTTGGAAGCGGGCACAAAAGTTATTGAAGCCTTCAGCCCTTGCCGTGATGACTTGAAATAGCATCCGGCTCAACGTCCAAAAAAAGATAATAATTTTGGAAGGGATACCGCCACCGGTCTGAAACAAGGGCTGCAAACGGCATAAAGGCACAACCAGAAAATGAGCTCTGATCCTGGATTATGCACTTCAACTGCCTGCCAAGGCATTTGAAGCCGCAAACGGCTGGCGATTTTAGCGAAGCTGCTTTGTTGGAGGGCAGTTGAATTAGCGAAGCAGGTCTGCCTGCCCGCCGCCTCGCATCTTCGCCAAACTCGCCAGCTGCAAAATCCGGGCTGATTGTGCCCTGCCGTGAACACTGCGAAGTGATTCAGATGGATTCCTTGAGCTTTTTGCCGGGTTTGAACTTGACTACGTTGGTGGCCTTGATCTTGATTACTTCTCCGGTCTGGGGATTTCTTCCCTTGCGGGCCTTGCGCCTGGTTTTCTGGAAGGTGCCGAAACCCACCAGTGTCACCTTACCGTCTTTTTTCTTCAAAGCCTTGGTGACGCTGGTTAGAAAAGATTCCAGGGCTGCCGCCGCCGCTGCTTTGGTTATTCCGGCATCCTTTGCCATTTGTTCAACTATTTCGGCCTTTGTCATCTAAATCTCCTCCTTTTTAGCATTCAATTATCCGCAAAGCTTTAACAGGCAAGGCTTTACAGGTTTAACCAGGGTTTGTCAACATATTAAAAAAATTCTTCCTCCCGGACCGTCTTGCTTCCTGATCTCGACGATGGGACGTCTGTCATCCTGCGTGGATCACAGCTTTGCCCCGGCAGGCATGTCCTGCCCGAGCCTATCCCATGGAGTTCACCAGCGGTCGTGGTCAAGATCGCGGTATTGCAGGGCTTCGGAAAGATGGTGGCTGTCGATCTTTTCACAACCGTCCAGGTCGGCTATGGTCCGGGCTACTTTCAGAACCTTGCTGTAACCCCGCGCCGAGAGGCCGAGCTTGTCGACGGCAATCTCGAGCAGGCGGGCCGCATCTTTACCGACCCGGCAATAACGCCGGATATGGTAGCTGTCCATTGCAGCGTTGGAAGATATTCCATCTTTTTGGAACCGTTCTTCCTGGATCTTGCGGGCGGCCATGGTGCGGTGTCTGATTGCGGCCGAGGATTCTGCCGGACGGGAGCGGGAAAGGTCCTGATAAGCCACGGCCGGCACCTCCACCTGGATGTCGATTCTGTCCAGCAAGGGTCCGGAAATCCTGTTGCGGTAACGCCGGATTTGTCCCGTACTGCAGCGGCATTCATGTTGGGGATCTGAAAGATAACCGCAGGGGCAGGGATTCATGGCCGCCACCAGCATGAAAGCCGCCGGGTAGGTTATGCTGACGGTGGCCCTGGAAATTGTGACCTTGCGGTCCTCTAAAGGCTGGCGGAGGGCTTCGAGCACGTTCTTGCGATACTCGGGCACTTCATCCAGGAACAAAACCCCGTTATGTGACAGGCTTACTTCACCCGGCCGGGGTATCGAACCGCCCCCGATGAGTCCGGCATCCGAGATCGTATGATGGGGCGACCTGAAAGGCCGCCTGACGACCAACGACTGGTTTGCGGCCAGGAGACCGGCTACGCTGTGGATCTTTGTGGTTTCCATGGCTTCTTCAAGGCTGAGGTCGGGTAAAATTGTGGGCAGGCGCTTGGCAAGCATGGTCTTGCCGGAACCGGGCGGTCCGATCATCAAGAGATTATGTCCTCCGGCCACCGCGATTTCCAGGGCCCGTTTTACATGTTGTTGGCCCTTGACATCGGCATAATCCCAGGCCGGCCGACCTTCTTGCCTGAAAAGGGCCGCCGGATCTACTTCAGGCGAGGGTGGGATACGGGATTGTCCCGAGAGCATGGCTGCAACGTGCGCCAGGCTCCCGGCCCCGAAGACTTCCAGTCCACCGACAATTGCGGCTTCCCGGGCGTTCGACTCCGGTACGAAAATACCTTTCAAACCTTGCCGGCGGGCCCTGTCGGCCATTGATAAGCACCCATGGACAGGTTTTATCCGACCATCAAGGGAAAGTTCACCCAAGAAAAGATAAGATGCCAGGCGGTCCCGGGAAAGCTGGCCCGAAGCAGCCAGAATTCCCAGGGCGATAGGCAGGTCGAAGGCGGTACCTTCTTTTTTGATATTGGCCGGGGCCAGGTTCACGGTTATTCTGTCGCTGGGGAAATTATAGCCTGAATTCTTGATTGCGGCCTTGACCCTCTCCCTGCTTTCCCTTACGGCCGCTTCAGGCAGACCTACCATTGAAAATGATGGCAGGCCGCGGGCAGTATCGACTTCAACTTCCACGATCCAGGCTTCAATACCCAAAACAGTACTTGAAAATACCTTGGCCAGCATCCGGTTGCCCCCATTTTTTCAGTTGCTGCAAACAATTATTCTGTTGTCAAAACGAATATGGATAGGTTAAATTGACTGGCATTGTACCAGTCGGCCGTCTGCATTGCAGGCAGGGCTTGGCTTTGAGGGCCGGAAAAGGCTGACTGTCGCGGCTGATGAAAAGACTATAACAGATGACGATACCCGATCGCAAGGAATCGGACAATGGATAGTGAATCATTTCAAACAACCATCGCCGAACCGGTAAGTTGTTCCGGCATCGGCGTTCACTCCGGCAAGACGGTCAACCTTACCATCTGTCCGGCGCCGGCCAATTTTGGAATCAAGTTTGTCAGGGTGGATCTGCCGGACAAGCCTTCCATAACTGCCCGTTTCAACAGGGTTGTCGATACAAGCCTGGCAACGGTCATTGGGGCCGAAGGGGTCATAGTTTCAACCATCGAGCACCTGATGGCGGCCTTGTGCGGGATGAGGATCGACAATGCCCTGGTTGAGATCGATTCCCACGAGCTGCCCATCATGGATGGCAGCGCAGGCCCTTTTGCACGCATGTTGGCCTCGGCCGGCCAAAAAGTACTGGACGCTCCCAAATGCTTTTTCGTGATCGACCGGCCTATCGAGTTGGCTGCCAAGGACCGTTTTGTCGGCATCTATCCGGCACCCGAGTTCAAAATAAGCTGTACCATCGAGTTCGATCACCCGGCAATCAAGACTCAGACATTTTCAGGCGTGATTACGCCCGGTGTTTTCCTGGAAAAGATCGCCGACGCACGCACCTTCGGTTTTCTTGAACAGGTGCAGTACATGCAAAAATACGGCCTTGCCCAGGGCGGCTCCCTGGAAAACGCCGTGGTCGTGGATCGTAACGGGGTGATCAATCCTGACGGCCTGCGGTTTGAGGACGAGTTCGTACGTCACAAGGTGCTCGACTGCATAGGTGACTTCGCCCTGCTCGGTCTGCCCATCCAGGGGCACATAATTACTCGCAAATCAGGTCATGCTTTTCATCATTCTTTCCTGGAGAAATTTTTTCAAAACAAATCTTCGTGGAAGACATGCACCCAATCCCCCCCGGCTTCAACTGAAGTCGACCTGTCGAAACAACTTGCCAATTGATCCAAGATGCGGTTAATACCTAACCAGTGTTTATCGCCGCTGAACCGGCAATCAGGCATTGCCGGGCCGCTGCCGTAATGCCGGACCGATTGGCAGGCATCCGGACCATGCCACCTGGAGTGGGAAAGAAAACAACAAGTTGGAGGCAGGTTATCAAGGGACTTTAGGGAGGCTGAAACTTCCTTGACAACCATGGTTTTCCGGGGGGCGATCATCCCCATATTTTGCTTATGCGCATATCCAGGAAACAAAAGGGCTTTTTTCTGCTGCTAGTATGGCTGGCTTTGTATGGCGTTGCCTGGGCCCAGGACGCGCGCTTGACCAATATCATCGTCACAAACACCCGGGATGACCTGCTGCTCTACATGCAAGTGGAAGGCGCCTTCAGGGATGAGATGATAACAGCCGTCCAGAGCGGGGTGCCCACCACCTTCTCTTTTTACGTCGAGTTGTATCGCGTGCGCGGTTTCTGGTTCGATGAAGAAATAGCCTCACTCAAATATACCCACACCATTAAATACAATTCCTTGAAGAAAGAATACCTGGTCTATCGTTCCTGGGAAGGCAACAAACCCCATGTCGTCAAGTCGTTTGAGAAGGCAAAGGAACTGATGACCGATCTGGACAGTCTCAAGATCGTCTCCCTCTCGAAGCTGGAAAGAGGGCTCCAGTACCAGATCCGGGCCAAGGCGGAATTGAGCCGCCTGACGCTGCCTTTTTATCTGCACTACGTTCTTTTTTTTGTTTCCCTGTGGGATTTTGAAACCGATTGGTACACCATTGATTTCATTTACTGACCAGGCTTGACCCCCTCCGGCGGGTCACGTTTGCCGGTGACGCAAAGACTATGGCCCTGATCAAGCTCCCTAAAGATCTTCCTGAAGACGAACTTCGCCGCCGCAAAAGGGAAGGCATTATCATCCTTGTCATCCTCTTGGTGGTGGCAGGGGTAACCTTCGTTCTCAACCGGATCATCAACTTCGGGGCCGATGTCCCGGTGGCCAATGCCGTTTTGATGTTCATCCTGATCAACATCACTCTGCTGCTTCTGATCCTGCTGATCTATTTGGTTTTCCGCAACCTGGTCAAACTACTCTATGACCGGCGCCGCAAGGTCATGGGGGCCCGCTTGAGAACCCGGCTGGTAATTGCATTTGTCGCCTTGACCCTTTTGCCTACTACCATCCTGTTTTTCTTTGCCATCAACTTCATTACCGCCAGCATCCAGTTTTGGTTCAATGTGCCGGTGGAGCAGGCCCTTGAAAATTCCCTGGAAGTCGGCCGCTTCATCTACCAGCAGGCCGAGAACGACAACCGCTACTTTCTTGAACGCATCGCTTACCAGATAAACCGCAAGAAGTTGCTGGCCCCCAAGCAGGTAAAAGCCCTGACACGTTATATCCAAATCGTCCAGCGGGAGTTCAACCTCGATGCCATCGAAGTATACGGCTCCAACGCCCAACGGATTACTTTCGCCTTGCGCCGCAGCCTTGAAGACTTGCCCCTTACTCCCCTGGCAAGTGACGAGCTGCGTAATTCCAGCCGGCCAAAATCCGCCGCTTCTGTAATCACCGCCACCGCCAGCGGCGAATTGATCCGCACCATAGCCACGATTCCTTTTCGTATCAAACCCGAAAAGGCCGCCGGCTTTATCGTTCTGGGGCACCACGTTCCCAAGCGTTTGGCGGAAAAAATGTCGATAATATCCCACGGCGTGGAGGGATATAAACAGATCAAGTTGGTCAAGCAGCCGATCCAGACCGTATACTACATCACCCTTTCCATCGTTGCCTTGCTGGTGGTCTTCTGTGCCATTTGGTTTGGATTCTATCTTGCCAAAACGATTTCGATTCCGCTCCAGCGCCTGGCCGAGGGTACCCGCCGGGTTGCCGAGGGGGACCTCAGCTTTGCCCTCGAGATCCAGGGCGACGATGAAATCGGTGCCCTGGTGGAAGCTTTCAACAAGATGACCCGTGATCTGCGGATAGGCCGGGAACAGATCGAATTGTCGGCCCAGATGTTGCGCCAGCAGAATATCGAAATCGAGGAGCGGCGGCGCTACATGGAAATTGTGCTCAAAAATGTATCGACCGGTGTAATCACCATCGATGCCAAGGGCAAGGTGACAACTTTCAACAAGGCCGCCGAAAGCATGCTCGGCATCCGGGCCGGAGCTATCCTCAACAAGGATTACAAGGCCGTGCTCAACGGTCCCTACCTGAAAATGGCCGACGAAATAATGGAAAAACTGAGCGGCACGGGTGGCGATACGGCCCAGGTTCCCTTGCGGCTGACCATATCCGGCCGGCCTCGCAGTTTCCTGGCCTATATCAACGCCCTCAAGGACGATTCCGGACAGCACATGGGAATCGTCATGGTCATCGACGACCTCACCGAGCTGGAGAAAGCCCAGAGAATGGCGGCCTGGCGCGAGGTTGCCCGGCGGATCGCCCATGAGGTGAAAAATCCCCTCACCCCGATTTCCTTGTCCGCCCAGAGGCTGAAGCGCAAGTACTCCTCCCGGATCAATGAACCTGTCTTTGAGGAGTGCACTCAAATGATAATCAATCACGTGGAGTTGATCCGCAACCTGGTCAACGAATTTTCCGCCTTCGCCCGCTTCCCCACCGCCGATTTGAAACCCTGCCCCCTGCCTCCCTTGATCGACGAAACCGTAGCCTTGTATCGCGAAGGGCACCCGGAGATAAACTTTACGGTCGATATTGAGGATTCCCTTCCAATCCTGAATCTGGACCGGCAGCAGATCAAGCAGGCCCTGATCAACCTGATCGACAACGCGGTGGCCGCCTTGAAGGGTGTCGGCAGGATTGCGGTTGTCGCCAGCTACGATTCAATCCTCAAGATCGTCCGTCTAGAGGTGGCTGACGACGGGCCGGGGATATCCGACGAGGACAAGATAAGGCTTTTTGAACCGAATTTTTCCACCAAGAAGAGCGGAATGGGGCTCGGATTGACCATTGTCAACAGCATCGTAACCGACCACAACGGGATGATCCGGGTCCAGGACAATCATCCGTGTGGCGCCAAGTTTGTTATCGAGCTGCCGGTGGTCTGAACCCACCAAGAGGGAGAAATTGAAATGGCCATGTTCCCATCGATTTTGATAGTAGACGACGAGCCGTCAATCCTCCAATCCCTGAGCGGCTTGCTCAGTGATGAGGGTTTCGAGGTCATGACGGCCGCCAACGGCTACGAAGCCCTCCAAAAGATCGAAACTGAAGCACCCGATTTGGTCCTGCTGGACATCTGGATGCCCGGCCTGGACGGCATAGAGACCCTGAAAGAGATCAAGACCTCTTATCCCAATGTCCAGGTGATTATCATTACCGGCCATGGTACCATTGAAACAGCCGTCCAAGCTACCAAGCTGGGGGCCTACGACTTCATCGAGAAACCCCTTTCCATCGACAAGGTGATCGTCTCGATCAACAATGCCCTGAACTTCAGGCGCCTGGAAGAAGAAAACAAATACTTGCGCAAAAAAACCATCGAAAAACATTCCATTACCGGCAACAGTGCGCCTGTCAGGGACCTGCGGCGCCAGATAGAGGCGGTGGCTCCCACCGAAAGCTGGGTGCTCATAAAGGGTGAAAACGGTACCGGCAAGGAACTTGTGGCCCGGACCATCCATCATCTCAGTCAGCGTGCCACCAAGCCGCTGATAGATGTGAATTGTGCCGCCATTCCCGAAGAACTTATTGAAAGTGAATTGTTCGGCCATGAAAAGGGAGCCTTCGCCGGCGCCACCACCAAGAAGATCGGCAAGTTCGAACTGGCCGACGGAGGTACCATCTTTTTGGACGAAATCGGAGACATGAGTCTCAAAACGCAGGCCAAGATTCTGCGGGTCCTGCAAGAGAAAAAATTTCAACGAGTAGGTGGCAGCCGTATCCTGACAGCAGACGTGCGCGTTATCGCCGCCACCAACAAAGACCTGGAAAAAGAGATCAGGGCCGGCAGGTTTCGCGAAGAGCTTTACTATCGACTCAACGTGGTGCCGATTGAGGTTCCGCCCCTGCGGCGGCGTATCGAGGACCTGCCCCAGCTGGTCACACTTTTCATCAAGGAGGCGGCTCAGAACACCCGCAGCAAGTCCAAAAAGATATCACCCCAAGCCCTGAAGTTACTGTCGAGTTATCCCTGGCCCGGTAACGTACGTGAGCTCAAAAATCTGGTTGAACGGTTGATGATCATGATTTCCGATCCGGTGATAGAGCCGG
>JALVRI010000564.1 GCA_027031325.1 Desulfobacteraceae bacterium | reverse complement strand
GCTCAGGCCTGTGTCCAATATACTGATCTATATATAAATCGACTATCATGGGAATTTTATCGGGCCGGCTACGCAGGGGCGGGATGTGGATGCTTATGGTTTCCAGGAGGCTGAACAGTTTGAAATTGAATGCCCGCATCTTGGTGGCAGTTTCCAGGCAGGTTGTGCTGGATGCCACAATCCAAGGGGCGAGGGAAGCTGGTTTTTCCTTTGGGCTATGTTTTGCCTGTCGCAGTTTGATCAGAAAACCGGCCAGCATGGATTGGGTGTTCAGGGGAAGATTTTGAATTTGGTTGAAATAGTACATCCCACCGTGGGCGCTCTGGAAAACGCGCCAGATTGCCTGAGCTCCAACATCATCGCCTTCGGAAGCCTCCGGGCCGGACGGCGGGCTCTGCCCGTCCGGCCACAGGGCGGCACAATCTATACGAATGAAAGGCTCTTTGCGCTTGGGGGACGAGAGGTACAGGCTGCGAGCCACAGCCTCTTTACCGACTCCCGGTTCTCCCCAAATTACGATTCCCAGGTAACTGTCGCCGAGTTGTTTGATGAGTTCGAACAAGATGGCCGTGTGATGATTGGATATCAAATTGTCTTTATTCATAATAATGTGAATGTAATATTTTCAACATGCCCAGGGTTGACCCGGATTGCACGGAAGCGGCCTGCCAGAAAAGCTAGGCTTGAAAGTGCGTTCCAGCCGTTCCGGCACCTGAACCTGGTGGCCGGAAAATAGATAATTATCGGAACAAATATTTAAATTATCGGGCGGTTGCACCTTACTAAGAGGATCAGGGCAGATGATGCATCCCATACAGGCATTCAGGCGCAAAGTCTAAATTCTACAAAAATGAGGGAAAAATCAAGTGAAAAAGAGAAAATATTTATCATGCCTTTAACTTGGCCTTGAAGGACTTGATACCCTATTGACAAGCAGGTCGCCTGACATTAGGTTATCATGTTTCTTGCCATGTGGAAGTGAAACAAATACCGGTTCTTGTTGGGTGACTATTATGCGTTTGAGTCAATTGCGGGAAGGCCAGTCGGCCATTGTCGAGCGGATCGGAGGCAATGGAGCATTGCGGCGCAGGATTCTCGAGATGGGAATCGTCAAAGGCACCCGGATCAAGGTTGAAAAGTACGCTCCCCTCAGGGATCCCTTGGAATTGGTGGTCAAAGGCTCCCACGTTTCGTTACGGGTCGAAGAAGCGGCCCAGATAATTGTTGACCCTCTTTAGCAAAAGCATACCCCATGTCTGATAAACGCCTGACCATTGCCCTGGCTGGTAATCCAAATTCCGGTAAGACGACGATTTTCAACGCCATCACCGGAACACGCCAAAAAGTCGGCAATTGGCCGGGAGTGACCGTTGAAAAAAAGGAAGGAACGGTAAACAGGCTGGGTCACCAACTCAAGATAGTCGACCTGCCGGGCACCTATAGCCTGACGCCGTTTTCGATCGAAGAGATCGTAGCCCGTGACTTCATTCTCAATGAGCGGCCTGATGTTGTAATCGACATCATCGATTCTTCCAACCTGGAGCGGAGCCTTTACCTGGCCGTCCAGTTACGCGAGCTGGGATGCAAGGTGGTCTTCGCCTTGAACATGGCCGACCAGGCCAGGGCGCGGGGAATTAAAATCGACGCTGACAAGCTTGGCCAACTACTCGGGGTTCCGGTCGTCTTTACCGTGGGAAACAAGGGTAAAGGGATCGACGAGCTGCTTGAAAAGGCGGTAGAACTCGCCCTTTCAGACAAGCCTCCTGAACACCGCCGCAATGTTAAGTACAACGGTGAAATCGAGAAGGCCATCGAGATCCTGGAAAAAGCCCTGACCTCGAGGTTGGGTGAAAATCTCAATGTGCCTTTGCGCTGGACGGCAATAAAGCTGATCGAGGATGACCGGGTGGCCAAGGAGCGGCTGCAAACCCTGTTGGGCAGGGGCGCAGAGCCGGTCCTGGAAGAAGCCAGACGCCAAAGAGAACTTATCGCCGGCCGTTACAACGATGATCCTGAAATTTTAACCACCGACGACAGGTTTGGTTTCATCTCCGGTATAATCAAGGAGGTCGTAACCACGTCAAGCCGCCGGCGGGTGGACATGTCCCGCAACATAGACCTGGTATTGACCAACCGGTTCCTGGGCCTGCCCATATTTTTCTTTTTCATTTGGGCCATGTTTCAGCTTACCTTCAGCCTCGGTGAATACCCCATGAACTGGCTGGAAAGCCTGGTGCACGGGCTGGCCGGCTTGGGCTCCGGTCTGTTGCCCGACGGCCTGTTCAAGGAACTGATGGTGGATGGGGTGATTGCCGGGGTGGGTGCGGTAATCGTTTTTTTACCCAATATCTTGATCCTCTTTTTTTGTATCGCCCTTTTTGAAGACACCGGATATATGGCCCGGGCCGCATTCCTGATGGACAAGATAATGCACATGATAGGCTTGCACGGCAAGTCTTTCATCCCCATGCTGATGGGTTTCGGATGCAATGTTCCGGCCATCATGGCCACAAGGACGCTGGAGAGCCGAACCGATCGTATCCTGACCATTTTGATTACACCTTTCATGTCTTGTTCGGCCAAGCTTCCGGTCTATATAGTTTTAGCCGGTGCGTTTTTTGGACCCAAGGCCGGCAGTGTCATTTTCGGCATTTACATGGCCGGCATTATCCTTTCGGTGATTACAGGCCGGCTGTTCAGGTCGACCCTTTTCAAAGGAGTCGATGCTCCCTTCGTGATGGAATTGCCGCCGTACCGGGTACCCATGCTAAAAAGCCTCTTGATCCACATGTGGGATCGCAGCAAGATTTTCCTACGCAAAATGGGCGGGATTATCATGATCGGTTCGATCATCATCTGGGCCTTGTCCAATTTTCCGAGGGATCCAGGCCTGGAGCAGGAGTACGAGGCCAGGCGGACAGGCCTGGAGGCGGCCTACTCCGGCCTGCAAGTCCCCGGGAAGATAGAGACTGAACTTGA
>JALVRI010000563.1 GCA_027031325.1 Desulfobacteraceae bacterium | reverse complement strand
ATAGACCTCCATGGTGCCTGAGACCTTCGGCAGCCTGTCGACCGCCATGGCGGCTTCCTGGGCGATGGCCCCGGGCGAAATACCGAGTTTGCGCAACATCGAGCCGGCCACCCCCTCTTTATCCTCCAGCATGGTCAGCAAGAGGTGCTCGGGCTCGATTTGCTGATTATTGTGATTGGTTGCGGCCTGCTGGGCACTTTGAAGCAACTCCTGGGATTTTATTGTAAATTTGTCGAAGCGCATATGCTTGTTGATCCTCCCCAAAAATGGTCTGAATTTTGCATAAAGCTAATCACAATTGATATCAAGTCAAACGGCTGGCCGCCGAAATTTCGATTTAAAATCATTTTATCAATATTTTTAGATGGATACCTTTGACCGCAACCCGGGAATCCGGTATTTTATATGAATGCTGCTGCCGACCGGAGACGAAAAGCGGCAGCTGAAAGCCAAAATTGGGCGTCGCAGGCCGTAAGAGACGTACAAAACCTTGACATTCGTATTAAATTAATGTTTTTCAAGGTATAATTATACGTTTAAGCAAGGATCGACAATGGCCCGTATAATTTTCAAGTTCAAGGACAGAGTACTGGGAGTCTATCGGCTGGTGGACGAGCAGCCCTTTACCATAGGGCGGCGGCCGGACAACCATATCGTTATCGACAACCTGGCTGTTTCCGGCTTACATGCCAGGATAGACAACCATGCCGGTAAATACCAGCTTACCGATCTGGAAAGCAAAAACGGCACCTTTCTCAACGGTGAATCGATTGCATCCTGCCGGATCAAGCACGAGGATGTGATTACCATCGGTAAGCACAAGCTGGTGGTTGACCTTGAAGATTCCATTGAGTTGGATTCGGAGTCCCCGGAAATTGCCGCCCCCGGATCCGGAGGAGTCAACCTGGGCTCTGACCAGACAATGGTCATGAATCCGGAACAGTACCGGAACATGATCAGGGGAGACTTGGAAGCCGAAGCTGCACCGGAGCAATCCCGATCAAAGGACCTGGAGCTTTTTTTTCTTGAGGGCGGAGAAGGCTCGCTGGATCCCGGCAAAGGCTCCATAACCATAGGAAGGAACGCCGATGCCGATGTGGTTATCGGAGGATTTTGGTCTTTTTTGTATGGAGCACCGTCAGCAACCATAAGCCGTTCGGGCGAAAAATTTCATCTGGCCTATGCTGGTGGGCTGTTGAAACCCAAGGTTAACGGTCAGACGGTCAAGGGAACGATCCAACTGCAGGTTGACGACACAATTCAAGTCGGCCCCGTGAAAATGTTGCTCGGTTACCGGCAAAACGGTTCCAATTAGCCGACCACCCCAAGCATAGAGCAAGGTCTTTCATGCCAGTCAGGTTCCAGGCAAATTCTTCCCTTTTGACAACCTGCATGCGGAATATCATTCGCTCATTGAAAAACAGCCCCATGGCAGGGACCTTGACAATGGTTCCGTTCTTGATTTCAGGTCGGGCCGAGGCAGGCCTGCCGGAAGCCGGCCCGGAAACGGCGGCCGGGATGGCAAAGCTATGGGAAATGGTGGTCGATTTTTCAGGCAGCCCAACGGCGGCGGGGCTGTTGGTGGCCTCGGTTTTGGTGGCATGCTTGTTGTCCCTGCTTCTTTTCAGGTACTGGCGCAGGCGCAAGGCATGGAAACATAAGTTGCAGGCCGGTAAAGCCAAGTCCGCCCCGGCCGCCGGGACAACCACCACCGGGGCTGAAACGCGGCGTTCCGCCAAGCCGCTTGCCGATGATCTTCCCCTCCAGCAACAGATCCAGATGTTTTTTTTCAATCTGTTCAAGTTGCAGTCCGGCCTTGGCAAGGATGCTCCGGGGCAGATGTATAAGGTTGAAACCCTGGAACGCTGTCCCGAAAACGTATTTTTAATGCGCCTTAAACAAGGCGGCGACTGGTCGGTGCGCAGAATGTCGATCGGGCTGCTTAGTTCCGGGGCGGGCAGTCGCAGTCAGTGCTTTTACGTGATCTACGACACCCACATGGTGGTCAAGATCCCCCCTCAGCCGATAACCGATTTCTATCGTTACAACCGCCAGTTGGCCCGTGAAGCGCGAATCGCCGGGCAACTGGCGCCTTTGCCGTGTATTGTGCCAAAAGTGTCGGTGATTTTACGCAAGGCGCACAGCCTGCCCTATGCGGAGGATTCTGATCCGGATGAGCTCGAAAAGCGTTATAAAAATCTGGTCGAAACCAGACCTGAATACCAGGAATACCTTAAGATAGGCAATAGCTTCGTTTTCTTCATGGAGCTTTCAAAGCATTTTTTTCTTATCCGTACCATTGATGATATCCACAGGGATCATCACCCGGCAGCGGAAGAAATCCGAAGACATGGTGAACTTGTCTGGGACCAGGGAGGCTTCATCGGGCGCTATGGTGAAGACGCCTGGCATCTCGGTGTAAGGATAGTAAACATTTTCAACGGAATCGAAAGCAAGCTGAGAAAATGGTGCGCCGATCAGGGGGTGGCCGATGTTTGTTCCCTGTATCAGTTGAAGCGCTGGTTCATAGATTTTCTCAGCCGTTACGATGGTGACGGCGAAAAAGAAAACGGAATAGCTCCCAAAACCCTGGATGCTCAAGTGATTGAGCATATTAAAGAGCTTGCCTCTGATTACCATGAAGATATTGTCGCCTTCAAGGCCATGGTGGAGACCTATCTGACCAAGAGGCGCTACGAGATGACCCGTGTTTGGCGACGGAACCTTTCTTCATCAATCCTGGAGCTGTTGGGCAGCCTCTATGAAAAAAGGGTCGCCATGCGCGATTTGAAGCCGGAAAACCTTTTCGTGGCGGGCGACCCTTCCCGTTACCCAAATTTCTTAAACGATTCCAAAGCCTTTTCCATGGGGTTGATAGACATGGAAACCGCGGTCGTCATCGAGGCAAATCAAGAGGGCAAGACTCTGGAGCAGCCGCAGCTGGGCGGAACACCACTTTACGCGACGCCTTCCCATTTTTTACCCAACAATGTCCTGGAGACCCTTTTCAAGGACGCCAGGCGCACCCTCTACTTTCAGGATTGGTATGCGGGGGTCGCCATAATTTTCAAGATAATAACCGGCAAGTCGCTTTTTCGTAATACTGCGGGCTTGTTCGGTGAGATCTTACGCCGGCTGCGGGCCAAGAAGAATCCGCGCCGAAAGCTGGATCTGGTCGTGGAGCAAAGTGCTGTTTTCTGGACAAGTGCGGCCCATGAATTCGAGACTTCCCTGGCAAGTTACCTTGATGTATTTGAGGGAATCGTACTCGATCTGCCTAAAGTTATGATCACCGAAATAGAACCGGCCATCCAGAATCGGGCGGCCAAGCTAACCGAGCGGATAGACAATCTGCTGGATCGCCAGGCAATTTTCAAACATCCCGGTCAGAAAACCAAGATCAAGGCAGCCAGTTCCGCCCAGATCGAGAGCATCAAAAAGAAATTGGGCGCCAAAATTGAGGCCCAACCCGAACAGGCCCGGATGCTGGCCCCGGCAATGAAATTCCTTGAACAGCTAAGGTTGCTGAAGTTCAGACTGGAACAGCAACAAGCTGCCGGCGAGTCTCTGGCGGGCGGGTCACGGGAGGTTGGTGCCGCTGCAGTGCTTGAAGCAATGTTTTACACCGTAATGAATTTCATGTACCCTGTACAATGGCGCCGGTCCGGTTTGACCAAATCAGCCGACAAGGAAGATGCGGGCAAGGAAACCACCTTCTTGCCTACGGTGTAAATGGATTTCGGTTGGGGTTCAGGTTGCTTGTCTTGCCCGTTGATAGCTAGAGCCTTTTTTCCAGGATGTAAAACTCAACATCGTCCGGATTTACCAGAGTCTCGCAAATGGCGCGGTTACGCACGGATATCCCGGCCCGGTGGACCGACTCCGGGTCCCTGCTTATCAAATGGTGCCATGGCGGCAGGTCTTTCCCTTCGGCAACGAGGCGGTAGGCGCAGGTTTTGGGCAGCCAGCGCAGCCTGGATACGTTTGCCGGGGTCAGCCGGATGCATTCAGGTACCAGTTTGCGCCTCAAGGGGTAGGCTGTACAGCGGCAGGAATCGAGATCCAGCAGAAAACAGGCCACCGAAGTGTAGTATATTTTTCCGGTTGTGGGGTTCCTGAATTTTTGCAGGCAACAGCGACCACAACCATCGCAAAGGTTTTCCCATTGCCGGGGTGTCATTTGCTCGAGGGGTGTGGTTTTCCAGTAATCATTGCGGGCCTGATTCATGGGTTCCTGCTTTAACAGAACAAGCTCCATGGGGCAACCCTACAGGTGCCGGCCCGGTCATTGCTGTGCATAATCCGGGTAAATAGGTGCCGAGCACGGAGTTTCCCTAATGCCAGCCAAAAATGATGGAAGGAGCCAGGTGTCATGTTTGAATCAAGGTATGCCAAGATCGTTTGGGGATTGTTTTTGATCGGCCTGATAGTGACGGTGGCGGGCGTTGCTTTCAGTTGGCCGCCTTACCATGGAGGCGGGTCCCACGTGGGGATCTATTTCGACCTGACCGAGGCCTTCAACCGGGCCATGGCCCAGGAATATGGTGATTCCAAAAACTACAGCACATCTTCCTCTGAACGATACCTCAAGCAGATAGCCGTCAGCACAGAATTCCTGGTCAAGACGAACCTGGAGTTGATCAGGCTTCAGCAGGAAATGATAGATCTGCTTAAAAAACAGCAGGACAAAAAACCTTCCCCTGGTCCGCAGGCTCCAAAGTAAGACGGCTTGATCCTGGAAGCCCTTGTGAAGGCTGGTTATTGCGGGAACATGTTAAGCCGGGTTAGGCAAAAAATGCGGCTCAAATCCCGGATGGGCCGGGTTACGAAAGATTTAACCTGGATTGTGCACTTCAAAATCCGCTTTGTTGTCGGGCAGTTGAAGTACTAGCGTGCGCTGCCTGCCCTCCGCCTTGCATCTTTGCCGAACTTGGCAGCTGCAAGATCCGGGTTTAATTATTGAAAAGTTCGCAGCCGGGCTATGGGTGGTATCCAGCGGTTGGAAAAGCCTTCATAGAACCATTTGTCGGGAAAACCGCTGCGCTGTACGAAGGTTGGATGTTCCGCCCAGGCCAGCAATTTTTCGTAGGCGTCCTGGATGCGCCGGAATGCCTCCGCCTTGCCCCCTAAGTCGGGGTGATGGAGTTTGGCCTGATTACGGTAAGCTCGTTTTATTTCGTCCAGAAGGTTTGCCGGGTCGAGCTTGGAAGGCGTC
This sequence comes from Desulfobacteraceae bacterium, assembly GCA_027031325.1. Taxonomy (GTDB): domain Bacteria; phylum Desulfobacterota; class Desulfobacteria; order Desulfobacterales; family Desulfosarcinaceae; genus JALVQM01. The sequence continues at coordinate 3,794 of JALVRI010000563.1, read as the reverse complement.
AATCTCAGGGTGAGCAGGATTTTGCTGCCCACCGACGGGACGGCGGTATTCACCGGCACCACCGCTTCTTTGGGCAGTCTGGGTTTATGGGCCTGGTCAAGGACAAGTCTGCTTGCCAGGTAACGTTTGTGGGTTCGGTTTCTTTCATTCCACCAGACATTTCCCAGGCGGTTCGACAGGATGCAGAAAGCATCAAGGGGTTTTTGGCCGGGGCCCCGCGGCAGGATGAAACTGTAAATCTGGTCTGTTCCGTATGGAAGAAGATCCATTATCACCATCCATCTCGTAAAATAGAACGTGGCATAGCGGGTTCCCAGGGCCGTCAGCAAACCGGTGCGACGATTCAGGGCCGCAAGCAACATCGAGCGGCAATCGTCCCGGCAGTAACGGCGGCGCCGTCCTGAAAGCGGCTCACCGCATGCCAGGCAGAATCTGGGCCGGCGCCGGGAACCTTTCTGGATATGCTGGTGTGATTCACAGTCCATGGTGTAGACTATAGCAGCAATGGCGGGCTTGAACCAGGGGACAATCTCGCCTTGTCACTTTACCGTGAGGACGGGACAGGGCGCTTCGATGATAACCTGCCTGGCAGTCGAGCCGAAGATCATCTTGCCAAGTTGGGATTTTCTTTTGATACCAATGATGATTTCGTCCACCTTGTTGTTCCGGGCGTAAGCGAGAAGATCCTCGGCCGGCGTGTTTTCCGTTTCGCACAGTTCGGTGTGACATTGGATGCCGCATGCGTTGCAAAGCATTTGAGCCTCTTCCAGGGATGTGGCCAGACTTTTGGCCTTGCCGTTGCGTTTGGAGCCGGAACCGGAAGATGCGATGATATGCAGTTGGGCATTGAGCAAACGGGCCCTTTTCTGGGCCACTGTCAGGGCGTGCCGGGATGCTTCTGTTTCGTCAAGGCCGATGAGCAGCTTCATTGGAAAATTCCTCCAGCATGTATTGGGATTCCAAAGCAAACCAAGCTTAATGCCAAAGTGCCGGGATTAAGTCAAGGAAGTGTTGAACCCGGATTATGCACTTAAAATGCCTGGCCTCCGCCTCGCATCTTGGCCAAACTTGCCAGCTGCAAAATCCGGGTTGAAGGGCAGGGTTTCAGGAAACCGCCCTGCCGGAGCTTGCTGAAAGCTGGGAAGTTAATTCTTCCAGTGTCTTGGCGATGGCCTGCCAGCGGCGATTCAGGTCGTGATGGATACCGGCATGGAGGCACTTTATCCGTTTGTGTGCCAACCTGAGTCTGCGCCTGATTACCCGAATGTTCTTGATCAGGGCCTTGTTGGAAATCTGGCCTGTTGAAAGGGCCATCTGGACGGCCGGGGCCAGGATGGTCTGGAGCCGGCCGGCAAGATCGTCCAGCATTGCCGCGGCGGCTTCAACCCGCAGGGTCTGGCGGGTGATTACATGGAAATGGTGCCCCTGGACGGCAAGTTTTACGGCTTCAGGGAAAAGGTCCGGGTAGCGCAGGAGGGTGTGTCCCAAGAAGCGGAGGTAATTCCAACCGTAACTTGTGAAAGGCTGGCGCGCAAGGGAGCGGAACAAAATGGGCAATTCGGACCAGGTCACTTTGCGCGTGTACATTTCCCGGTTGCCGATACGATCGAGCAGTAGCCTGCAGCGGGTAAAGTAGTTGGCAAGACGCAAGTCGTACAGTCTGTCGAGGACCTTGAGGTATCCGGCCTTCAAAACGGGCAGCGGGAGGCGGGTACGAAAATTGGTCTTCACAAGGTGGGTGTTGTTGCCGGAGGCATCGCCCAGGATGCGGTTTTGCTCTGCCAGCCGGCGATAAAGGATGGTGCCCGGCAAGGCTATGAGCATGCCCACCATCGCTTTGACAATGGCGTTTTGCATAATAAAGTCGATCTGGGATTCGAAGACAGACTCGCTGTCAGAATCAAACCCGATGATGAACCCGGCCATGACTTCAATACCGTGGCTCTGGATCCGGGCGACCGAGAGGCCGAGATCGTTCTTCAGGTTGTGAGTCTTGCCGATTTCCCGCAAAGATGCCGGCTCCGGGGTTTCGATTCCGATGAAAACCTCATTGAACCCGGCCTGACTCATGGCAGCCATGAGTTCCTCGTCCCGGGCCAGATTGATGCTGGCCTCGGTGAAAAACTGGAATGGACGTCCATGCTTTTCCTGCCACCGCACCAGGGCCGGCAGCAGGTCGGCTTTGACCTGCCGGCGGTTGCCGATGAAGTTGTCGTCGACCACGAAAACAGCCCCGCGCCAGCCCAGGCTGTAAAGGCAGTCCAGTTCGGCCAGGATGCTTGCGGCCGGCTTGAGTCGCGGCCGGTTGCCGTACAGTTGCCAGATATCGCAAAACTCACAGCGAAAGGGACACCCGCGTGAGTACTGAATGCTCATGGAAGCGTATGCCTTGAGCTTGAGAAGGTCGAAGCGTGGCACGCGGGGGGAGGAAAGCCGTGGCCGGGAAAGCGAACGGTACAACTGCTTGAGACGCCCACTTTCCAGGTCGCGGAAAAAACCGTCCATTTGGTTTTCGGCTTCGCCCAGCACACAGTGGTCTACGTTGTCTATCCGGCCCTGCCTGCCGGTGGCGTAAGGCCCCCCGGCCACCACGGTTTTTCCCAGCCGTTTGGCGCGGCCGGCAACTTGGAGAAACGATTCTTCCTGCACCAGCATGCCGGTCAAAAATACCATGTCAGCCCAATAAAGATCCTCATCCGGCAAGGGCTCGATGTTGAGATCGACAAGTTTCAGGTTATATCCGGCCGGGATGTATGAAGCCAGGGTGATCAGGCCCAAAGGAGGCATGGCACTTTTTCTTCCCACCAGCTTGAGGGCGTAGTGGAAACTCCAATAGGTGTTTGGGGGTACGGCGGGATAGACTAGAAGAATGTTACGTACTGGTTTCATAGCAATTTTTCCAAAATCAGGACCTGGCAAGCAGGTGGTCGAATAATGCTTCAGCCGTTTTTGACAGACCGAGCTATTTGGAGAAGTAATCGGCAGTTAAAGGTGAAAAAGCATGTCGCCGAAAGGAGCGTTTCAGAAAGCTGAATTCCGGGCAGCTCGTATCATGATCAGTGAAATTATATCTTTTTCTTAACCGCGAAGCAAACAATTTTGTCCCCGGCCATCTTCGCTTGATAGCCCTGGCGGTATATTTCAGCCTTGTTCCGGGCCGGCTGCTTAATGCACCGTTTCTACCGCCCGGTTAACCATGAGACGGGACCGGCCTTTCAGACAGCGGTTCACGAAACTTTTGGTATGCCTCGACGGCCCTTGCCGGTGAGGGAAACCAGGAATTGCTTCAGGCCTGAAAGGCCCTTTTCTTCAACCACCTCAAGGGTCTTGGTACCGATCACGGCAACTTCCGCCCTGGTGGCCAGATAGTCGACATCCTCTTTACCGGCTACTCCGAAACCGACAGCAAGAGGCAGGCTGGTTGCCGCCCGGCAGCGCTCGAGGTAGGCCTCAAAGCCGGTTGAAAAATCGGTCCGCTTGCCGGTGACTCCCTTGCGTGCTACGCAGTAGATCATTCCACGGCTGAAGCCGGCGATGCGGGCCATCCTTTGGCGCTTCGTGGTGGGTGCGAAGATGAAGACCGGGTCCAGGCCCTCGGATTGCATGGCTTCCAGATAGGGGCCGGCTTCTTCCGGGGGCAGATCGGCTACTATGGCGCCCTTTATTCCCCTTTGGGACATGGCCCCGACGAACTGTTGAACCCCGTATTTGAAGATCGGGTTGTAGTAGGACATGATCAAGAAAGGTATTTTAAAGCGGCTGGTTACATCCCCGGCAAACTCGAGGCATTGGGA
>JALVRI010000562.1 GCA_027031325.1 Desulfobacteraceae bacterium | reverse complement strand
TACCCGGTAGCGGATCAAGCCGGCTTCACTGAAGTACTCCGCCAGGGGATTGGTGGCACGGCGATAACGGCCGTCTACCGGGGAGATGGCTTCCAGAATGTTGATTTGCATATAGTATTTCCTTTTGTTCCAACTAGTTACATCTTCAAACCACGTCCAGTATAAGGGATGCCATCAGGGCTGTCAACCGGTGGTTTGGCGGTTGCCGGTTTTCCTTTTCCCATTTCCTGCAAGGCCCACGATCCGGGCTAAATCGCATTTTATGACGATTGGAAACTGGCGGGAGAGCCGCTTATATCCGGGCAAAGCGCAGCTTGCTTTCCAGCCCGGTATAGCGCTTCCGGGGTGTATCGTTGCCCAAGGCGATGGCCAGGGCCTGCTTTGTGCCCACCAGGACAGCCAGGCGGCTGGCCCTGGTAAGGGCCGTGTAAACCAGGTTGCGCTGGAGCATGACATAGTGCTGGGTGGTTACCGGGACGACAACGGCGGGATATTCCGATCCTTGGGCCTTGTGGATCGAGACAGCGTACGCCAGGCTGATTTGGTCCAGTTCGTTGAAGTCGTATTGTACCAGGCGCCGGTCGAAGCGGATCGAGACACGTTTCAGGCTCCGGTCTATGGCGGTTATGAATCCGATATCCCCGTTGAAGACGTCCTTTTCATAATCATTGCGTTGTTGCATGACCCTGTCGCCTATTGCCAGGTGCCGCCCGCCGTGTTCTATCCGTTCACCCGACGGGTTAAGGCTTTGCTGGAGGACCCGGTTGAGGTTGAGCGCTCCCAGGGTTCCGCGGTGCATGGGGGTAAGAACCTGGATTTCATCAAGGGCCGAGAAGCCGAAGCGCTTGGGTATCCTTTTGGCAACCAGGGTATTTACGGTCCGGAGCACTTCCTCGGGCTCTTTTTGGTTGATGAAGTAATAGTCGCTCAAATGGCTGTCTCCGGGATTATGATCCAGGGGCATTTTGCCTTCCAGGATCCTGTGGGCGTTTATTACGATCCGGCTTCGGCGGGCCTGGCGGAAAATTTCTTTCAGCCGGACCACCGGCAGGATTCCGGAGGCGATGATGTCTTTGAGCACGTTGCCCGGTCCCACGGAAGGCAATTGGTTGACATCGCCCACCAGGATCAAGGTTGAAGGTCCGGCGACGGCCTTGAGCAGGTGATGCATCAGGACGGTGTCGATCATCGAGGCTTCGTCCACGATAAGCAGATCGCAGTCGAGTGGATTGCGGTCGTTTTTCTGGAATCCCCGGCCGGGCTTGTATCCAAGCAGGCGGTGAATGGTTTTGGCCGGATGCCCGGTGGCCTCGGACATCCTCTTGGCTGCCCGGCCGGTGGGAGCGGCGAGAAAGACCTTTTTGGATGCGCGCCGATAAAGCTCGATGACGGCCTTGATCAAGGTGGTCTTGCCGGTTCCCGGTCCGCCGGTTATGACCATCGGCCGGGACTCGATGGCGGTTTCCACGGCCTTGCGCTGGTTGGGAGCCAGTTTGATCTTCAGACGTTGGCGGATCCATGCCAGGGCGGATCCTGGATCATACGCCAGGCGCTGGCCGGCATCGGCGTCAAGTCTCAACAGGCGCTTGGCGATGCTCGTTTCGCAAAGGTGGAGGGAGGCCGGGTAAACGGCCTTGTTGTCGGGCTGGAAGTCATCAGGGTCCCTGTTGAGGTCCTCGATTACCAACTGTTTGGCCGCCGTCAGGTCGGCGACGGCCTGGCGGACCGCTTCCTGAGGGACCTGGAGAATGTCGACGCAACGGCTGACCAGTTCCCGGTATGGCAGGTAGCAATGTCCTTCATCGGATGCCTTGTTGAGGGTGTACAGGAGGCCCGCCTCGACCCTCAAGCTGGAGTTGGAAGAAAAACCGAGGCGGGAAGCTATCCGGTCGGCGGTCAGAAATCCTATTCCCCAAATATCGGTTGCCAGGCGGTAGGGGTTTTCGGTCACCACCTGGAGGCAATCGTCTCCATAGGCCTTGTAGATTCTGACGGCATAGGCGGTGCTGATATCGTGTGATTGGAGAAAGATCATTACCTCGCGGATTTGCTTTTGGGCCTTCCAGGCGGCTCGGATCATTTCCAGGCGCTTGGGGCCGATTCCTTCCACTTCAAGCAGCCGCCGGGGAGTCTCCTCGATCACCTTGAGGGTCTCCCGGCCGAAACGATTCACGATCCGATGGGCCATTTCAGGCCCGATCCCGCGTACCAGGCCCGATCCCAGGTATTTCCGGATACCGTATTCACTTGCCGGTTGACTGGTACGACATGAGACCAGGCGGAACTGGGGGCCGAACTTGGAGTGGATCTCCCATTTGCCGGTAAGATGGAGGATCGAACCGGCACTTGGGCGGGCCATGTGTCCCACCACCGTAACCAGGTCGGCTTTGCCCTTCACCTTCAACTGGGCCACGGTGTAGCCACTTTCCTGGTCGTGGTAGGTGACCCGTTCCAGCATACCCTCAAGTGTTGCCTGCGGCCGGCCGGCCGCTTTGCCGTGGCTGTCCATTTGAGTTTCTCCGCCGGTCTATCCGGGTGCTGACTTCGTATTTGGTTCGAGCCAATCGGGCAAGCGGACCTTGTCGGTGGTAAGCGACGGTGGAATGTAAGGCTTGATGTCGACAACCGGTGACTCGGGCAATGCATCCAGGCCTTCGACGTGCAAGCGGTTGTTTTCAACCGCCACCAGACGGCAAAGACAGGTGGCGATAAGGTTGGGCCGCACCGGCGCATGGGTGGCAAATACCCCTCTTAAGGGTTTGGCCGGATCCGAGCGGGGATGTACTTGGAGGATCCGCCTTTTTTCGGTTGTATCATTCCGGTCAAACCAGTACAAAATCACAAGGTGCGAGAAATCTTCTATCCCCAGCAGGGCGGGTGCAAAGGCCGGATCTATTTCCACCCAGGTTTTGGAGCCTGTCTGGATTACCCGGCCGAGGGGGTAAATTTTGAAATAATTTTGCATGAGGATGGTCCTTTTTCCTTGAAGAT
>JALVRI010000561.1 GCA_027031325.1 Desulfobacteraceae bacterium | reverse complement strand
TGGTGCCCACCAGTTCAGGACTTACCGAACGCCAGATTACCCTGATGCAGGATTTCAAGACCGATGTCTTGTGCTGCACGCCCTCTTACGCCCTTACCATCGCCGAGCGGGCCGAGGAACTGAAGGTCGACATGCGTTCTCTGCCGGTGAGCATCGGTATATTCGGTGCCGAACCGTGGAGCACCCAGATGCGCAAGGAAATCGAAGAGCGCATGGGCATCAAGGCCATGGAAGCTTACGGCCTGACCGAGCTTGGCGGACCCGGCGTAGGGTTCGACTGCGAAGCTCAGAACGGCATCCACATCAACGAAGACCACTACCTGGCTGAAATCGTCGACCCGGTCACACTGGAACCGGTACCGCTGGGCGAAAAAGGTGAACTGGTATTCACTTCCCTGCAACGCAAGGCCATGCCCATGATTCGTTACCGCACCAAAGACATTACCCGCCTCTACCGGGAAGAATGCTCATGCGGAAGAACATTCGTCAAGATGGACAAGATCTACGGACGGACCGACGACATGCTTATAATCAGCGGCGTAAACGTATTTCCGTCCCAGATCGAGTCCCTCCTGCTCGACATAGAAGAAGTCGAACCCCAGTACCAGCTGGTCGTGCGCAAGAAAGGTTACCTCGATCAGCTCATAGTCAGGGTGGAAGCCAAGAAGGAAGTTTACGAAGCCGGGGAGAAGAAACGGATGGAAGTCGAGGGCAAGATAATGGCCCATATCCGCGGCAACATGGGTATCAGTGTGGAAGTAAACCTGGTCGAACCCAAGTACATCGCCCGCAGTGAAGGCAAGGCCCTGCGGGTAGTGGACGAAAGGCCGAAACAGTTCAGGTAGATACCAAAGCTGCGGCCGCGGTGATTGCGGCCGCCTTTCAACAATCCCGGCAAGCTGCAGCAAGCTCCGGCAGCTTGCCCTCATCCGGGGCCAGCCTAGCAGGCTGTAATCAAGGCCCTTTTACGGGGAGGTGATATCATGGCGGACAAATCTGATTTTCGTCCCCAATCCTTTGCCATCGTCGGTGCCGGTCCGGTGGGCTGTATAGTGGCGGCTTTTCTGGCCAAGGCCGGTTACACGGTGACACTTTGCGACGTGGTTGAAGAACTAATCCAACCGGCCGTAGAGCGCGGCATCATCCTCGAGGGGGCCGAGAACCTTACCCAGAAGGTTCAGCATACCTGCACCAGTATCGACGACCTGCCGCAGTACAATCCGGATGTGATCTTCATCACGGTGAAAGCCAATGCCCTGCCCCTGATCGCATCGGCCATGGAAAGTTTCTACAACGAAGAGATGGCTGTCGTCAGCTGGCAGAACGGAATCGACACCGAGCTGGAACTGGCAAAAGTTCTTGGCCGCAAAGGGGTGATGCGGGCCGTTGTAAACTACGGATGCGGGTTGGCCGGTCCGGCCCACGTCAAGCTGCCCTTCCACCACCCACCCCATTACATCCAGGAACTCGATCCGGAATCGGCCGGTATGGCCAAAGCGGTGGCAGACGCCCTGACAAAGTCGGGCCTGACCTCCGAACACACCGACAAGATAGTTTCCATGGTCTGGCGCAAGGGTGTACTCAACGCCTGTATGAATCCTGTTTGTGCCGTAACCGGACTTACCATGGCCCAGGCAATGGGTGACCCGATCGTCTTTTCCATCGTGGACGCCCTTGTCAAGGAGTGTATCGCAGTCGCCCGGGCCAACGAAATCAATCTGGGATGGGATTTTTACCCCAATGCCATTTCCTACATGAGCAATGCCGGAAACCACAAGCCTTCAATGCTTATGGACATCGAGGCCGGCAGGAGAACCGAAATAGATTATATCAACGGCAAATTCGTCGAATACGGCAAACAGGCCGGAATTCCTACTCCCTACAATTTCACTTTACAGACTCTGGTGAAAGGATTGGAGTCGAGGTTGTAGCAACAGAACAAAAAGGATCTGCCTATGAGCCAGGACAAGCTCTTTGTCGGGGCTGACGTGGGGGCATCGCGCACCAAGGTGGCTGTCATCGATCCTGCCCGGCGTCTGGTGGGTTACGCGGTACGCAAATCGGGCACCAATTTTACGGCTACCGCCGACGCCTGCCTCCGGGAGGCCCTTGATATGGCCGGGGCCGACATGAAGCGCATTGAGGGTGCAATTTCAACCGGCTATGGGCGCAAGAATGTTTCCTTCGCCCAGCAAACCAGGACAGAAATCGGCTGCCATGCAAAGGGATGTTTTCTTTACTTTCCCATGGCCATCACCATCATCGACATCGGCGGCCAGGACAACAAGATCATCAAGCTGGATGACAAGGGACATCGTACAAGCTTCAAGATGAACCGCAAGTGCGCCGCCGGCACCGGCGCCTTCCTTGAGGAAATGTCGCCCAGGCTGGACGTTCCCCTGGAACAGATGGACGTCCTGGCCCGCAAGAGCAAGGAAATGGTCAAGCTGGGAAGCTTTTGTACTGTCTTTTCAGCCACCGAGGTGCTTGAGAATATCAGAAACGGCAAAAAGGTGGAAGATATAATCAAAGGATTGTTCTACTCCGTAATCCGGAGGATAATCGAGATGGATTCTTTCACCGAAAACGTTGTCATGACCGGAGGGGTGGTCGAACACAATCGTTACCTGGTGGCCATGATGGAAGAATTGATCGGCCGGAAAATCCTGGTACCGGAACATCCCCAGTTGACCGGTGCCATTGGCGCGGCCCTGTATGCCGCTGAAGCCTATGCCGGCATTAAAGACCGGCCTTGATCCGGGCCGCCTGATCCAAGCGGACCGATACGTGATTTTTGAAAGGTTATCATCCGGTGAATCTTTTCCAAGTGGAAACCGGATGTTATGGGTTGTATTGACAGTAATTTACACCAATGCAAAGGAGTGATTCTTCATGGCTGAAGAAAAAAAAGTCGTAATCAAGCGGCTTGAGTCATCCAAGGTTCTGGGCAAGTTCATGGCAGACTACTATTACGAACTGGACCATGCTTCAAAGA
>JALVRI010000560.1 GCA_027031325.1 Desulfobacteraceae bacterium | reverse complement strand
GGTGGCGGTCTGGTGGGAATTCAGACCAGGTTGAGCAGAACCTGTGCTCCCGTTGGCAGCTGGTTGGTGTTTTCATCAACAACCAGGATGGCATTTGCAGCGGCCATATCCCGCAGTTTTCTTTTCCTACTGTAAGGTGTGAAAGAGCCCCCGTTTTTGTCTGCCTCATAGAGGCCGAAGACAGCCCTTGTCCAACCCGGCTTGCCCCTTACGGCCCGGGTCAAGCAGGCGGAGACAGTCGGCATAAAATCGCCGTACCAGCCTTCCATGGCCTTCAAACCGGGCAGGGCGAGCAACAGGAAAGCGACCATGTTTGCCGTGGGTGAACCTGGCAGCAGAAAAATCGGTTTCGATTTCAGGATACCCAGGCCGGCGGATTTTCCCGGTATCAAACGGATGTGATGGTATATCTTTTTCCACTTCAACTCGGACAAGGCTGCTGCTACCATGTCGCGCCTGCTTTTCCAGCTTCCACCGACCGTTATCAGCGCATCGGCCCTTTGCCAGGCAATTTCCAGGGCTTGGCGGATAATTCCGATCTCATCCTTGGCGATTTCCATCTCCGCATCTATTCCATGTTTCAGACATAGGGCCTTTAGTGAGATGAGATTACTGGCGTAGATTTGGCTGCCGGAAAGTTCGGCCCCCGGAAAGACAATCTCGTTTCCGGTTGCTATCAAAAAGACCCGTGGCCGCTTGTATACCTGGAGCCGGGAGCAACCGGCCGCTGCCAAAAGTCCCAGCATGGCGGGTGTCAACAGATCACCAACTTTCGCCAGGCAGGTGCCAATGCTGATTTCAGTACCTTCAGCCAGGATGTTTCGTTCTGAAAAACAGTTGGAACCGATACGAATTGCATCCTTTTCCAAAGTTGTCCATTCTTCGGGTATGACGGCATATGTCCCTTCTGGAATTTTGGCCCCGGTGAATAAGCGGATACTTGATCCGGCTTCCAGGCAGGCGTTTTCACGGCTGCCCGCGGCAATAGAGCCCACGCAAGGCAGGGTCAAGCTACGCTTGCGGGCAAGCTTGCGGATATCGGCGGCACTTACTGCATATCCGTCTTTGGCCGCGGTCGCGAAAGCCGGAACATTGACTTCGGATACAACCTTTTGGGCAAGGACATGCCCGCAGCAGTCAGCAAGCGGTTGTTCCACACTCTGCAAGCGGGGCATTACGGCAAGGGTCAAATCCAACGCCCGCTGGTATCCGATCATTCCGGCTTGCATTCAAACAACTTTCCAATGCTCAAGCATTTTACTCTTCCAATAACACGATTCTGTCGCCCGGCTTTATCTCGCCCCCCACAAGCACCCTTGCAAAAATCCCCTGGCGCGGCATGACGCAGTCCCCAACCTGTTGGAAAATAGCGCATTTTTGGTGACAGCGCTTGCCGATTTGGGTGATTTCCAGGATTGCCTGCTTGCCTATCTGCAAGCGGCTTCCGACCGGCAGTTGCCACAGGACAATATCCCGGGTGGTAATGTTTTCAGCAAAGTCACCGGCGGCGACATCGAGGCCCTTGTTTTGCATCTGTTCAATGCTTTCTGCGGCCAGCAGACTTACCTGGCGATGCCATTTGCCGGCATGGGCATCGCCTTCCAGCCCGTGGTTTTCCACGAGCAACCCCCGCTCGAGGTTGCTTTTCTTGATTCCCTTCTTTGCCGAAACCGATACGGCCGTAACTATTCCTTCCACTGGTGCCATGAAGCTGTTCCTGTCTGCCATTGCTGTGATGCCGGTTTACCTAGACTCTAGTTCATACATAACAAATATTTTTATCGTTGCGTAACAAATTTTGCGCGTTCAGGGCGGCAGTTTGCGGGATTGAGGCTTTTGGAAATCAGGAAGCCGGCACGATTCCAGGCCTGACGCCAATAGTATCGGATCGATCCTTCAGCCAGGCATTAACGCCTTTTGCTTGATGCGGAAGATATTTGGATTTAACATAGTAAATGAAAGGCCGATAATGATGATAGGCCGGAAGTGCGGGAGGTATAAAGAATCCGGCTTCCTGTGAACAATAAGATCCGCTGTGTGTTATTTATTTCAGAGGTGAATCATGATTCGTACTGGCACGACTCTCAACATCGTACGTATCGGATGTGATATAACCTACAGCAGTCTTAAAACCATTGGTGAGAGGTTGATAAACGCTTTCAACGGGATCATAGCCGGTTATGAACTGGCCCACCATGACTCCCCCTTTATTGAAAGTATCGATGCTCAGCTGTTGACCATGATTTTGCAACAAGAAATCGGTGGTCATACGCTTGGAATCACCGATGCCGATTTGATGACAGGTGACAAAGACGAATTTTACCATACCATTTTCGGAGGCAAGAACCCCAAAAACGATATCGCGGTAGTTTCAACCCGTAAACTCGCTCCTAAAAAGATAACCACAAGTAGTGATTACGAGCTTTTTCTTGATAGGACCATAAAGGTCTCTCTCCATGAAGTCGGCCACAACCTTGGCCTGACGGACCACGCCGCTTACCGTACCGCCCCTGATGGAACCTTGTGCCCCATGAGCCGCGGCGAGTTCAACAAGTTCGGCACCGCCGGATACGTGCGGGCAATCATAGACGGGCGGGGGCAGATGTTTTGCGATGAATGCACAAACTTCCTGCAACAGGTTTACGGGGTAAAATTCAGGACCGGAAAGTTTGTAAACGGGACCTGGATCCGGCTCGAAAAGCGGAACAACGGCTGAAGGAGATACGTTACCCCCGAAAGCTGGCTCAGCATCCTGAACGGGCTAGAAGTCCGTCCCTGCCTCTTTTCAGGTAGTCATACCCCCCCTGGCCCGCAAGCGTAGCTTGATGGAGCAGAAAGTGATACCCTTCAGGCAGCCGCGGGGTGGCTCGATGGTATAAACTTGAAGTGATTTGAGATTGTTATGGCGGAAGTGCATGGGAATCGAACCCACCCGGGACGGTTTTAACGCCCCACACCGGATTTGAAGTCCGGGAGCCCCACCAGAGAGCTGTCCACTTCC
>JALVRI010000559.1 GCA_027031325.1 Desulfobacteraceae bacterium | reverse complement strand
TTCAACTCCCTACGATGCCTGGGTAATGGAGGAGGATTGCCGGCTTTCCGAGCGCATCGTAAACGAGTACCGGGGGCTGAACCTCAGCCGCCCCCCCCGTTTGACCTGGGCCGGTTCAGCAGCCAGGGCCCTGGAACTGATAGGCGAGAAGAGTTTCGATATGGTCCTTACCATGCCGCGGGTCGTGGATATGGACGCTGCCACCCTGGGGCGCGAGATAAAGGCCCTCAAGCCCGACCTGCCGGTAGTGGTGCTTTCCCACGGGCTGGTTCCAAGCAGCCAGGAGGTCAGCCGGGCCATTGCCTTCGACGCCGTGGACCGGACCTTCGTCTGGTCAGGTGACACCGATATCCTGGTGGCCATGGTGAAAAGCGTCGAGGATCAGGTCAATGCCGCCCATGATACGGAAATAGCCGGTATCCGGGTGATCCTCTTTGCCGAGGATTCTCCGGTCCACATTTCTTCCCTCTTGCCGATTTTCTACCGCGAACTGGTTTCCCAGACCCAGTCGCTGATAGAGAGCGGGCTCAACGAAGAACATCGCCTGCTGACCATGCGCGCCCGCCCCAAGATCCTGGTGGCCGAAACTTATGAAAAGGCCATGGAGACTTTCAAGCGTTTCGAACCCTACGTCCTGGGGGTGATCTGTGCCGCCGAGTTGGTACGCGACGGTCGTCCCGATTCCAAGGCCGGCCTGGATCTGCTCAAGCAGATTCATGGCGAGCGCTTCGACATTCCTCTCCTGCTGACCGGTTCGGGTTCGGACGCTGCCCTCGAGGCCGCCGGGATACCGGCCCTTTTCGTTGACAAGGAGTCCGCCACCCTCCACCAGGAGGTCCGCAATTTTTTCAAAGAGCATCTCGGATTCGGTGAATTCGTTTTTCGTACCCCTGACGGTGAGGAAATCGGTCGAACCAGTACCCTCAAAGGGCTGGAGGAAAACCTGCTCAAGATTCCGGCCGAGTCATTTATTTACCACTGCCGGCGCAACGATTTTTCCCGCTGGCTGTTTGCCAGGACCGAAACCGAGCTGGCCGCCAAGGTGCGGCCCATCTGCCAGGAGGATTTCGACGACCTGGAAACCCATCGCCGATACCTTGCCTCGGTGATCAGGCAGCGCCGTAAAAGCCGCCAGAAGGGGGTCGTGGCCAATTTCGATGCCTTCGACTTCGATCCTGAAACCGAGTTCATCAAGATCGGCAAGGGTTCGCTGGGAGGAAAGGCCCGCGGCCTGGCCTTTGTAGCCTCTCTTTTGAACTGTGACACCAGCCTTTACGAAAAATTTCCGGATGTCCAGATCAGGGTGCCCCAGACCCTGGTGATAACCACCGATGCTTTCGAGGAATTCGTAGAGGCCAACGAGCTGCACCATTTTGCCAAGTCCGAGCTGCCCGATGAGGCGATTGCCGCCGGCTTTATCCAGAGTCCGCTTCCGGAATGGGTCCAGCGTGACCTGAGGGCCTATCTCCAGCACGTACGCTATCCCCTGGCCATCCGTTCTTCCAGCTTGCTGGAAGACGCCCAGTTCAGGGCTTATGCCGGGTTGTACCGCACCTACATGATTCCCAACGACCATCCCGACCTGGAACAACGCCTGGCCCATCTGGTCCAGGCCGTCAAGCTGGTCTATGCTTCCACCTATTACCAGGCGCCGCGGGCCTTTTCGCGCCGGGTGGGCCACCGCACCGAGGAAGAAAAAATGGCGGTCATCATCCAGCAACTGGTCGGCCGGCGTTACGGCGACTATTATTATCCCGCCATTTCGGGCGTGGCCCAGTCTTACAATTACTACCCCTTCGGCCGGATGAAGCCCGAGGAAGGTATCGCCACCATAGCCATGGGTCTTGGCAAGATGGTGGTGGAAGGCGAACGCTCCCTGAGGTTCTGCCCGGCCTATCCCCAGTTGCTGCCCCAGCGTTCTTCGGTGGACGAGATAATGGCCAACAACCAGCGCTATTTTTACGCCCTCCAGATGGGAGCCGGGCTTCAACGACTGGGGATAGGCGATGGCGACTACCTGGTGCGGCGCGAAGTTACCGATGCCGACCAAGAGCCGCCGGTACGGATGCTGGCAAGCACTTACGTGCCCCAGGAACATCGCATTCGGGACACGGTTGAGATTTCCGGCTACAGGGTGCTCACCTTCGCCCAGGTCCTCAAGTACGACCTGTTCCCCCTGGCCCGTATCCTCAAGGATTCCCTGGCCCTGGGAAGCCGGGGAATGGGATGCCCGGTGGAGATCGAGTTTTCGGTCAACCTTCCCGAAACCGGTGACCAGCAACCCGAATTCGCTTTTCTCCAGTTGCGGCCGATGACAGCACGGGCAGAACAACTGGAGGTAAGCATATCCGAGTCCGAGATTGAAAACGCGATCTGCTATTCCGTCCGGGCGCTGGGAAATGCCCGCAAGTCAATGATGGAAGATATCGTCTATGTCAAGCCGGAAGCGTTCGATCCTGCCAAAACCGCGGATATCGCACGCCAGATCGCGGCCCTCAACGCGGATCTAGAAAAACAACAGCGCAAGTACCTGCTGATTGGACCCGGGCGCTGGGGATCGGCCGACTCGTGGCTCGGTATCCCGGTCAACTGGGCCGATATTTCCGGAGTCGGAGCCATAATCGAGGCCATGAGCGACAAGCTTCAGGCCGAGCCCTCCCAGGGTTCCCACTTTTTCCACAACATCACCACCCTGGGGATAAACTACATTTCGATAACCGGTCAGGGGGGTGATTTCATCCGCTGGGACTGGATCGAGGCCCAACCCCTGGTACGGGAGACAGAGTTCGTGGCCCACGTGCGTTGCAAACAGCCCTTGGTTCTGAAGGTGGACGGCCGCAGCTCCAGGAGCGTGATTCTGAAAACCTGAGCCGGTATCCCCGTTGCCGGTTCTATCAGCCTGACAGCCTGCTCAAGAGCCGTTTGCGGGCAATGCATTTTTCAGCCTTTGCAAGGGCGATCAATCCATAAAGGAGGAAAACCATAATGACGGATATCCTGCAAC
>JALVRI010000558.1 GCA_027031325.1 Desulfobacteraceae bacterium | reverse complement strand
AGTCGTGCAATATCCGGCTTGTCTTTCCGGGACCACAGCCGATGTCGGCAACCCGCATACCGGCCTTGAGTCCGGCCCACAGGGCCTGGTAGCGCACCGTTTTGCTGTCGGTTTTCTTCTCGAGGCGAAGAATCTCTTCGTCATTTTCCATCAAATATTTATTACCGGTATCCATTCTCCAATTCCATTCAATTCAATCCCCTGCGGGGATTGGATGCAACAGGCAACCCGGTTTAACATGCCGGCCGTCATTGGTCAACCGGGCCGCAGGTATAATCAGCCCGGATTATGCAGCCGGCTGGTTCGGCGAAGATGCAAGGCAGAGGGCAGGCATCCTTGGCGAGAGCCCTTTTGGACGGTGCCGAAGGTATCTGCCGTAACAACATCCAATCTTACATAACTTGCCAGTGAATTCAACAGCTCGGCCGTAGCTTCGATCGGCTTGCCATCTTCTGCAAGGGTTCCATTGTAGTCGGCCGCCAGGTATTCCAATGACAGTGCTTTACCGCCGGGAATTTTTATTTTGATCATCTGCTTGAACCTATTTCCGGATCTTTTCTTAGAAAATTCCTGATACTGCCACCTGCGGCCTGCCGGTGCCACTCGATCCACCGGGCGACCCGCTCTTTCCCGTAGGCTTCTTTCCAGGCAGCCAGAATCCGGTCCAGGGGAACATCGGAAAAAGTACCGTGGTAGCAAAGATATTCCATGAACTGCTGTTTGTGGCGGTTGTAAGGCTGCAGGACAGCATCGTGGCGCCCGTCGAAATCGAGGGGATCCACCCTGTGGCGGGCGCACAGTTGGCGGTTGAAAGTCGCTGCGGCCGACACCCAGCGTCCCTCCAGCCGGAACTGGTTGTATCCGTGGTAGACGAAACGGTCACTTCCCATGTGTTCAAGCAACTGCCTGGTTGCCAGGTGGTTCTTTACATCAGCAAAGGCCAGGCGGGCCGGTATTCCGGCAGCCCTTGCCAGGGCACACAGGACCACCGCCTTGGAGACGCAATAACCCTTCCTGTCTGCCAGGATGCGGCTGGCCTGATAGAATTCGGGCCGGTGAAAAGGGTAGTACGGATCATACCAGATGCCGTCCCGCACAAAGTAAAACAGCTTGACCGCTTTGGTCACCGAATCGGTGATTCCGGCGGTAAGCTCCTTCACCAGCTCTACCACTGCGGGATGATCGCTCTGGATCATTGCGGTGGGCTCAAGATACCGCTTTTCCACCATCTCGCTCCACCTCCTGATTGCGGACCGGTTTCCAGGACGGCACGCCCGTATTGGCGAAACAGACTCCGGCTGCCACCACCGCCAATACCGCCGTTGCCGTCCCAAAGCGGAGAAAGGCCACCGCAAAAGGTGTGTCCCTGGCGGGCATGGCATCTAAAAAAGCCAGACCCCAGGCTTGATCAACCGGAGCTTGCTTCAGCCAGATCCTTGTAGAAATCCTTGTCCTCGGCGAACATCAGCCCGTCTTCGAAAGCTATCTTACCCTGGCGACAGAGATCGGCGAGCTCTATGTCGATGGAGGTAAAGTCCTCGCTTCCGGTCTGGAGCTGGGCACGGATCTGGTGGGTCTTGCCTTCACGGATGAACTTGCGCAGGCGATGAGAATTGACCAGCCTCTCCAGGGCCAGGATTCTTCCGGGATCTTTCTTCCTGGGAACCAACCTCTGGGAAAGGGAAAGTAAAAGAGATTCGGAAAGCATGCTCCGGATCAAGGCCTGCTCGTGGGGCTCAAACATGTTTATTATGCGCTCGATGACCGCCGTGGAGCTGTCGGCATGAGCGGTCGACAAGACCAGGTGTCCTGAACCGGCGGCTTGGAGGGCGATTCTGAAGCTTTCGCGGTCGCGCATTTCGCCGATGACGATCACATCCGGAGCCTGCCGAAAAATATTGCGCAACCCGTCGATAAAAGTCGGAGCATCGCTTCCGATTTCACGCTGGCAGATATTGCTCATCTTGTGCTTGTGAAGGTACTCCACCGGATCTTCCAGGGTAATTATGTTGCATCCCCGGCGGGAATTGATGATATCCACCATGGCTGCCAGGGTAGTGGACTTGCCGTGCCCGGCCGGACCGCATACCAGGATCAGGCCGTTGGGGCGCAAGGCAAAATCCTCCAACCAGTCCGGCAGGTTCAACTGCTGCAGGGAAGGCACATTGTCCATGATCGGCCTGATGGCGATTGAGACCGATCCCCGCTGGCGGTAGATTGTTATCCGGAAACGGCCGATACCCTTGTAAACCGCACTGAACCCATAATCCATCCGGCGCTTGAAAATCTCCCAGCCCCGCCGCGGCATCAATTCATGGGCATAATGCTCACAATCTTCAGGCGACAAGGCTGGAAGAGCCAGCCGTTTCAGTACGTTACCCATCTTCAGGGAAGGCGCCACCCCGGCACAGATCAGCATGTCATTGGCCTTTGACTTGATCAGATACCGCAAAAGAGAAGCCAGCTTGGGAGAATCCGCCCCCTTTTCCAGGGCTACCAGCTCCGACAGAGCCTCGCCTTCGATCCGGCACATTGGATCCGACTTGAGATGGTCCAATGCCACCTGCATCATGAAAGCCGGTACCACCACCGGTTTTACCTTGCGGCCCAATAAAAACTCGACTTCATTGATGGCGCTGAAATCCTGGGGATTGGTCATGGCCAGCGTCACGAACTGGCCGTCATCGGAAAGGGGCAGGATATTATGCTTTACAAGCTTTTCCATCGGGATCAGGCCGATGACATCAGGTTCGATCTTTTTTTGGAACAGGTTTACGGCCGGAACCTGAAACTTTTCGCTCAAATACTCCAGCAGGTCGTCTATCTCCACGAATCCCATTTCTATCAGCAGCGATCCCAGGTGTCCGCCTACCTGTGATTGGCGCTTGAGTACTTGTTGGAGCTGGCCGGTACTGATGATACCTTCTTCGATCAGTTGTTCCCCGATACGGCGCTTGGTTCTGCGACCAGCATTCCTACGCTCAATCTTCCTGCTATCCGGTTGCTCTACCATATCCATGCTTCCTT
>JALVRI010000557.1 GCA_027031325.1 Desulfobacteraceae bacterium | reverse complement strand
AGCCCTGTCCGAAGACATGGGGCAGGGCCGCCCAGACCATGGCTTCCAGGCTGCAGGCCTTCAGGATTTCATGCCAGCTACGGACTATCATCCGGGCTCGGAAGCTTGCCCCGGCTCCGGTGCTGCAGAGAACGATCCTGGAGGTGCGGGCCGGCCGGCCGACGGCAAATGCCAGGGCCACGTAGGCCCCGTGGCTCAATCCCACCAGGTTGACCCGTTCCAGGGACAGGTGGTCCAGCAAGGCCTCCAGGTCTTCAAGGTGCAACTGGAGGGAAAGGGGCTTGCCGCCCAGTTCGCTCTGGCCCTGTCCACGGGCATCGTAGAGGAGAATGTTGAAATGGGCCGCCAGGCTGCGGGCCACGGTTTTCCAGTTGAGGGTCGTCTGGAGGGTGCCGTTGAGCAACGCGAGTACGGGCCGGGTCCGGGTCGTTTCCAGAAATTCGTAGAACAGGCTGCATCCATCATCGGTTTTGAAAAACGGCATGTCTATTTCCCCGGATTTTGGTATATGAAACAAAGGCAGATAGCGAAGTTTAACATTTATCAGCAGGCCTGCCAACAGCATGGCAGGCCACCTAAGAGGGGAAAACCGATGCTGACCCGAAAAAACCGCGCCGGAAGCACGATCCCCACGGTTTGTACCCGTGATTGTTATGATACCTGCGGGCTTACGGCCGAAGTCGATGCCGACGGCCGCCTGGCCAAAGTGGAGGGTGACAAAAATCATCCAATTACGGCAGGGCTTACCTGCCCCCGGGCCTCGGGTGATCACCTGCGGGTGTACCGCAACCGGGTTCAGCGGCCGGTCCTGGACCCGTCCGGAAGCCGGGAAGAGACAAGCTGGGACCGGGCTCTGGATCTTTTCGCGGCCAGGCTGGAGCGGGTGCTGTCCGACCATGGTCCCGAGTCGATCCTGCTCCTTGATTACGCCGGCAATTGCGGCTTGCTGGCAGGCGGTTTCTACAAGCGGCTCTGGAACGAGCTGGGGGCCGCTTGTACCGATCATGCCTTATGCAACCGCAGCGGAAAGATCGGTATCGGGCTGCATTACGGCCGGATCTACGGGGTTCAGCCGGAGGACCTGGTTGCGCGCAAACTGATCGTTTTCTGGGGTTTCAATGCCGCTGCCAGTGCCCCCCATATCTGGATCAAGGCCCTGGAAGGGCGCCGTCAAAACAAGGCCGCCATCGTGGTCGTCGATCCCCTCAAGACCAGGATGGCCCAGGCGGCCGACCTCTGGGTCAGGCCCGCGCCGGGCAGTGACGTGGCCCTGGCTCTTGCCGTCATGCGCCTTCTGGTTGAAGATGGGCAGGTAGATTCGGGGTTTGTCTCCGGCCGGACTACGGGCTTTGAGGAGCTTGAAAAAAGACTGTTTGAATACAGTCTCGATGACGCCTGCCGGGCCTGCGGCCTTGAGCGCGAGGTGGTCGTCGCCCTGGCGGGGATGTACGGCCGCCTGCGGCCCAGCGCAACCATGATCGGCATCGGGATGCAGAAAAACGACTACGGTGCCGACCAGGTGCGGGCCGTGTCGTTGATCCCGGCCCTGCTGGGGCTCGAGCGAGGCTTTTTCTATGGTAACAGTGACGGCTGGAAACTGGATCTGAACGGCCTTGCCAACCAGGGGCCGTCCGGCAAGACCGTTTCCCAGGTCGACCTTGGGCGCATCTTGCTCCAAGACCGTTTCAAGCTCGTTTTTATCAGCGGGACCAACCCGGTGGTGACTTTGCCCAGGGGCGGGCAGATTCAGCAAGCCCTCTCGGCTAAAGGCATTTTCACCGTGGTCCACGATACCCACTGGAGCCAGACCGCCCGCTGCGCCGATCTCGTCTTACCGGCCCTGACCTATCTGGAAAAAGAGGACCTGGTCATTCCCTGGACCCATCCCTACGTCCGAATCAACCCCCGGGTCATCCGGCCGGTTACCGAGGGACGGACAGAGGTCGAGCTGATGGGCGGGCTTGCCGCCAGGCTGGGGCGCACCGGCGCCTGGGTCTCCCAGGACCCCTGGCAGGTCCTGGCACAGCTTGTCGGGCCGGCCCTGGAAGATGGCACCTGGGAAGATCTCCAGGATGGCAAATTACTGCGCCTGCGCTGCCGTGAAAGCGGCAGCTACCAGACACCTTCGGGTCGCCTCGAGTTTGCGCCGGCCGGGGCGAAGAAGCTGGGCTGGGAGCCTGTTCCCCTGCCGCGGGTTACCGGCGCCGAGGGCGAGGGAAGATTTCGCTGGCTGACCAGCGCCACGGCCCGCTATACCCACAGCCAGTTCCAGGAGGTGTACGGCCCCATTGACGACCGGGTGACCATCAATCCCCTGGATGCGGCTGCCTTGAAGATCAACCAGGACGACCTGGTGATCCTGTCCAACAGACAGGGGCGTTTCGTGGCCCGGGCCGGGATATCCGACAAGGTCCCGCCGGGGATTTTGTGGTCCGCCAGGCCCGCCGTGGACCGTGAGGGCAATTTCCAAAACCAGCTCGTACCGGCCACGCCCCAGGCCCTGGGAGGAGGCAGCCGCTTCAATTCAACCTGGGTCGATCTGGAGCCCTACCAGACCTCGGGGTAACCGATATCGACGAAGGCCTGTTCCATCTTGTACTTGTGTTGACGTTCCATGGCTGCCAGTTGTTCGAATATTTCCCGCTGGCCGTCGTCTTCACAAGCCTGGGCCAGCTTGGTGTAATGTTCCATGGCGGCCTGTTCTTTCTTCATGGCCAGGGCGATGGCGTCGGCCGGTTTCATTTCCATGCTCAGCTTGGGAGTTTCCACCGTCTCGGCCACCTTGAGGTCCGGAACCTTTCCAAACGCCAGCAGGGCCTTGTCGTCATCCCTGAATTTTTCCAGAATCCGGCGATGCTTCAATTCCTCCTGGGCAAAGGAGTCGAACATTTCCTGCAGATGGGGCTGGGAAATGCGGCCTGACAATTGGCGGTAAAATTCGTAGGCCTCGATTTCGCCATCGATGGCCGCGTTCAGGATTGATACGTAGCGGGATTTGTCCATGGGTTTTCCTTTCCTTTCGTTTTTAACAGCCTGCCGGT
>JALVRI010000556.1 GCA_027031325.1 Desulfobacteraceae bacterium | reverse complement strand
AAATCTTCCCAGACCGGTCCTCTGATCTTGGCAAAATCTTTTCCAATCCAGGCAAGCCGCCACTTCAGCCCGCAGGCCGGGCAACACGTTTCATCAGCGCCTGCCGGTGGCATGAAGCGCTCAAAACAAGACAGGCAACGTACCGCGACGGCCTTCACCTTTGATCTTTTCCGTTGTTCAGGTCTCATCTGTTTTCAGTGTCCCTGGGACCGTACCTGAATAAGCTGGCTTACAATCGAAACGGCGATCTCTTCCGGTGTTTCGGCCCCTATGGTCAGGCCGATGGGGCAGGCCACCCGTTCGAGCTGTTTCGCGGTAAAACCTTCTTTCAGCAAGGCCTTGTAGATAGCGTCCCGCTTGCGTTTACTGCCGATCATGCCGATATAACCGGCAGCGGTGTCCAGGGCCTGGGCCAGGACGGTCTTGTCGTGGCTGTGGCCCCGGGTGACGATGACGATGTAACTGTCCGCATCTATTTCCAGGTCGCAAAATGCCCTTTCAAAGCTTTCCAGGACCACGATCTGGTCTGCCTGGGCAAAACGCCGCCGGCAGGCATACTGGCTGCGGTCGTCGAGAACGACCGTCCGGAAACCAACCATGGTTGTAAGCGCAGCCAGACTGCGGGATACGTGACCGGCACCAAATATATAAACCACCCCCGGGGCAAACATCCTTTCGGCAACCAGCACCCGGTTGCCTTGTACCACCAGCACAGGCCCCCTTTGTTTGCGCATGGAACGGGCCAGCGATGCAATTTGAGCACCAAGTTCCCGCTCCGTCCCGCCGGCAAGCTTCCCGTCTATCAAAAGGAAACGCTCCAGGCGGCCCGGCTGCGGCAAGGCTCCTTCCAGCCCGGTAACCAGGACAGCCTTTTCGCGTTTATCCAAAGCCTCGGCCAGGCGGGACCATAACTCCAGTTGATCATTGTCGGGCCGGACAGGTTCCAGCAAAACCTTCACCTTGCCACCGCAGATCATGTCCATTTCACCAACCCCTGGATCCGCCCCCAGGTCAAAATCAATGAAAATGGCGCGATTTTCTTCAAGACACCGGGGGGCGGCGGCCTGAACATCGGCTTCCAGGCGTCCACCGCCGATGGTTCCCCGGCAAGATCCGTCCCGGTCGATTATCATCCTGCTGCCGGCTGTCCGGGGAGCCGAACCAGCCTGCGCAACGATGGTTGCAAGCACCAAGGGTCGGCCGTCTTGCAAAAAGGCAAGCAGGTCATCTACGAGCCTTGGGTCCAAAAAAACCTCCTGTTCATCATACTATACTTTTTGCTTTTTATATTCAAAAAAGCTTATAGCTGTCAATAATTTTTATTCAATATATTCCAGTCTTGACAAGCTTAAACCAACCATTGTATTCGATAGATAGTTCATCATAGTGAACTTTTAAGGAGAGCCACATGTCATCCACTCCAGGCTACCGGGCTCCGGCCGTAGCCCGGGCCTTTGCCTTGCTGGAAGCCGTGGCCCAGGCAGGCAGGCCGATCGGTCTCAGCGATTTATCCATCAAGTTGGGCCTTAGCAAGAGCACGGTCCACGGCCTGGTAAACGCCCTGACCAGGGCCGGGGCCCTAGTACGTGCATCAGGAACCAAGAAGTTGCTGATCGGTCCCCTGGTCCACCAACTTGCGGCAACCTCATTCAACTGGCCCAAGCTGACGGCCAGGCTCCAACCACGCCTCCAGGAACTGTGCCACGCCATGGAACATACGGTTTGCCTTGGCTTGATCGGGAAAAGTGATCATCTCATCCTGGCCTCTGCCGAACCGGAAGCCACCATCAAGATCACGGCTGCGCCCGGAACCAGGCTCCCCATGCTGGCCGGGGCCCTTGGAAAGCTCCTGCTGGCAGCCATGCCCGAGCAACAAGCGCGCTTGATCCTTGAATCGAAGGGCCTGCCCCGTTTCACTTCCCATGGGCCGGCCTCGATCGAGCAATACCTTGATCAATTGCAACAGGTGAGGCAAAAAGGATATGCCATTGATCGCCAGGAATACCTTCCCGGGGTCATGGCGGTGGCCGTCAGGCTGGAGCCCTGTTCAGTTCCCGGCCTGGCCCTCTGGTGCGTTGGACTGGCGTCCGCCTTCGGCAACCAGGATCTTGACCGCTTGGGATCCATCCTGCTGGCAAGGCGCAAGGAGCTAGCCTTTGCAATCGAAGACAGACCGGCAAGAATGTGAAAAGGAGACCCCCCATGGCCCTTCCTCAAGGCCCTGATCAAATCGCATCCGGCCGCAATCCCCGGCTGCTGATGCAGGTTGCCCTAGGTCGCCAGGCGGCCGACCTGGTCCTGTCAAACTGCAATCTGGTAAACGTCTACACCGCCGAAACCGAGCCGGACAGGATCATTGCGATCAAAGACGGTTGGATAGCTTATTGCGGTCCGGCCGACCAATCCATCCTGTCACGGGCCCATCGACAAATCGACCTGGATGGTAAAACCGTCATTCCGGGACTGATCGACGGCCATACCCACATGGCTTGGCTTTTTGAGGTAGCCACCTTTGTCGAAGGGGTCATGGCTCACGGAGCCACCACCATCATCACCGAAACCCTGGAACCATACCCTGTTTGCGGCCTGGAAGGGGTACTGGATTTTCTGGATGCCCTCGCAGACCAGCCCATCAAGCTCTTTGCCAGTGCACCGGCCATGGTATCCATCAGCCCGGGTTGCCGCGGAATCGATCCGTCCCATCTCGAATACCTGCTTGGCCGCCCGGATGTCCTGGCAATCGGCGAGTCGTACTGGCAGGGTGTAATCCAGGAACCCGATCGTTTCGCTCCCCTGCTGGCAGCCGCCGCCAGGGCCGGCAAGCTGGTGGAAGGACACAGCGCCGGCGCCGCCGGCTCCAAGCTCCAGGCCTATGCCGCCTGCGGGGTGACTTCCTGCCATGAGCCGATCAGCGCCGAAGAGGCGGCCGAGCGGATGCGTCTGGGTATCCATGTCATGGCCCGGGAAGGGAGCATCCGGCGGGACGTGGCCGAGCTTGTAAAACTGAAAGACCTCGGGATAGACCTGCGGCGGTTTATAATCGCCACCGACGGTATCAGCCCCCAGGATCTCAGCTTAAAAGGCTACCTGGATCACAGCCTGAACAAGGCCATCCAGGCCGGTCTGGAACCGATCAGGGCAATTCAGGCCGCAACCCTGAACGTTGCCGAGCATTTCCACCTGGATCACCTTGTGGGTGGGATTGCTCCGGGCCGCTGCGCCGACTTGGTGGTTATCCCGGCTGCCGACCGGATTCAGCCCCTCATGGTTTTGAGCAACGGCCAACTTGTGGCCGAAAACGGCCGGCCGCTCGTCAAGGCCCGGGCCCACGCCTGGCGCCCGGAAAACCTCGATTCCATCAACCTCGAGCGGAAATTTTCCGCCGCCGATTTCATGATAACGGCAACCGGCGCTTCGGCCAGGGTAAGGGCCATCTCCATGGTGACCGACCTTGTAACCAAGCAGAAGATCCTCCAGGTCCCGGTCAAACATGGACAAATCGTCCCCGACCCGGCCGCGGGGCTGCTCAAGGTGGCGGCGGTGGACCGGCGCAAGGGGCCCGGAAGTTGCTTTACAGGCCTGATCACCGGCTTTGGCCTGAAACAGGGAGCCATGGCTTCCAGCGCTGCCTGGGATACCTCCGACATCATAGTCGTGGGGGCAGACGATAAAGACATGGCCCTGGCGATCAACAGGATCAACGAACTCCACGGCGGCACGGTGGTCTGTTGCCAGGGCAAGTCAATAGCCGAACTTGCCCTGCCGCTTTTCGGACTCTGTTCCCGGCTGTCACTTGGCCAATTGGCGGCCTCGGCATCTGAGGTAAACCGGGCCGCAGCCGATTTGGGAGTTCCCTTTGCCGATCCCATGCTCTCCCTGGTAACCCTGACGGGGGCGGCAATCCCATTCCTGCGAATCTGTGAGCAAGGGTTGGTGGACCTGAAAAAAGGGGTGATAAAAGAATTGATAATCGATCCAATTCAGCCTAAAGCTCATAAGCGGTTCGCCAAGGAGGAAAATTGACATGCAAGCCCCGGATCCCGAAATTCCGCTTCTGGCAATCCGCCAAGCCCAGGCCAGCCTGGCCGGCCCACTGATCGAGGCCTACGCCGATACCATAGGCAGGCAGAAGGCCTTCCAGATAGCCGGCACGGTAATCGCCGGCCAGGCCGAGGCAGCCGGACGTAAAGCCGCTCGCATGGCCGGCGGCAACAGCCTTGGGCACCTGTGGCAAATCATCCGCAGGACCTGGGCACTGGACGGAGCCCTTGAGCTGGAGCTGCTTGCCTGCGATGAAAAGCGCCTTTATTTCAATGTCACCCGCTGCGCTTACGTCCGGATGTACTCAGAGCTGGGCCTGGCTCACCTGGGCCGGGTTCTATCCTGCAGCCGGGATGGATCTTTTGCGCACGGCTTTAACCCTGAAATCAGGTTGGAACGCACCGGCACCATCATGGAAGGCGCTTCTTTCTGTGACTTCAGGTTTTCCATGAATCACAGGGGGTGTAACGATGCTTGATCCTGCAACCCTGGTGCCGGGTCTGATTTTCGGTTCCATCGGTTTTGGCTTTTTCATCTATGGCAAGCGCCAGAGCATGTTCGTTCCAATCTTTACCGGGATGGTCCTGATGGCCCTGCCGTACTTGGTAACCAACCCGGCGCTGTTGATCGGCGCTGCCTTGGTATTGATCTGCCTACCTTTTTTCGTCCGCTTTTAATAAAGTATCCCAAACCTGAATCCTAAAGCAAAGCCCGCAACACACCGATAAGCTTTGACAGAGATACCCTTGCTATGGGCTTACCCACTTTGCGGCAAGAAAGGAAAGCGCCATGACCGACTTCGAATGGAAACCCGAGTATGCTCTCGGTCATTTCCAAATTGACGACGAACACCGCAAACTGTTCCGGCTGGCCAATAAAATGTTACTCATATCGAGTGCCAGGGCAACCGATCAGGATATCAGGGCCGCGATCAAAACCTTGTCCGATTATACTAAGATTCACTTCCGCAACGAAGAAAACCTAATGAAATCCATTAACTATCCGAAACTGGAAGAGCACCGCGCCGCTCACGAGCGCATCATAGACCAAATCAACCGGTTTATGGACATCGGATCATCCCCTCAAAGGCAGGTGGAATTACTCAA
Source organism: Desulfobacteraceae bacterium (assembly GCA_027031325.1). Taxonomy (GTDB): domain Bacteria; phylum Desulfobacterota; class Desulfobacteria; order Desulfobacterales; family Desulfosarcinaceae; genus JALVQM01. The sequence goes on along the minus strand of JALVRI010000556.1, from coordinate 4,032 downwards.
AGAGACGATCAACAACTGGATCTCCGAGCATACCACCGCTCAAGACCTGGAAGTCGCCCGTTTCATTGCAAACCGGCGTTCGGCCAAAGTTTAAGGCCATACAACGCCAGGGCCGGCATTGTCCGGAATTTCGTCTTGCCCGGGGAAAATCTTGCCCGGGTTCAGGATGTTGCACGGATCGAGCAACCTTTTGAGGCTGCGCATCAGTTCCAGGGTGGTTGCATCCAGGTTCGCAACTATGTATGGCCGCTTTGAGATTCCGATTCCATGCTCACCTGAAATACGCCCCCCCAACTCAACGGTGGCCTGGAAAAGATCGGCCACGGCGCACTCCACCCTGGCGCTTTCCAGCTCCTGCCTGTCGGCCATTATATTGACGTGGATGTTACCGTCTCCGGCATGGCCGAAACAGACTATCTGCAGTTGGTGGCGTCCGGCGATTTCTTCGATCCGCCTGACCATCGCCGGAATCCTTGCCCGGGGCACCACGATGTCCTCGTTTATTTTGAAAGGACTTATCTGGCGCAAGGCCGCCGATACCGAGCGACGGGCTTTCCATAGCCGCTCCTGTTCCCCGGCCTCTGAGGCAACGGCAACCTCCAGGGCCTTGTTTTTCCGGCACACGGCCGCCGCCTTTTCCATGGTGGCATCGATCCCGCCCATCTGTCCGTCAACTTCGATCAAAAGAAAAGCCCCGGCATCCATTGGCAATCCGAGGCCGAGATACTTCTCAACGGCCCTGATGGAATGCTTGTCCAAGAATTCAAGGGTTGTGGGTAAGATACGGCTGGCGATTATTCCAGCCACCGTGTCGGCGGCCTGGTTGAGGTCGGCAAAGGTGGCCGTCATGGTCTTTTTTGCCTCCGGCAGGGGCAAAAGCCGCAGCAAGGCTCTGGTAATCACCGCCAAGGTGCCTTCACAACCCACAAGGAGCGGGGTCAGATCATAGCCGACCACGTCCTTGACACATCTCGATCCGCTCCTGATGATCCGTCCATCGGGCAAAACCGCCTCCAATCCCAGGACATAGTCTCCGGTGACACCGTACTTTACGGCCCGCATTCCGCCGGCATTTTCTGCGATGTTACCACCTATGGTACAAAATTCCATGCTGGCCGGATCCGGTGGATAGAACAGCCCCTTGGCCTCCACTGCGGCATGCAGGTCGGCGGTTACGACTCCGGGTTCAACCAGTACGGTCAAGTTTTTAGTATCGATTTCCAAGATCCTGTTCATCCTGGCAAAAGACAGTACCAGCCCCCCTTTTTCGGGCACCGCTCCCCCGCTCAAGCCGGACCCTGCCCCCCTGGCTACCAGGGGAACCTGGTGGCGGCAGGCCAGCTTGACGATTTCAGCTACCTGGGAAGTTGAAAAGGGGAAAACCACCGCCTGAGGCATAGCGCTGATCCTGGTGGCATCAAAGCCATAACAAACCAGGTCCTCGGGGGCGTCGAGCACATTTTCGGTTCCCACCACCTGCCTGAGTAATTTTTTGAACTCTGGATTCAATAATCTATCCTTTCGGATGACTTGGCGTTGCTCTCAAATTCGTACCGTTGATCTTTGCCCAGGCTTTACAACACAACAGGGGACAACGCAAAAGAAAAGCTCTTCCCACGCCAGGGCCGCTCTTCCATTGCGCGGCTTCCAGGCTTTGGGTCCGTCCGGCGACACCCAGGCCCGGATTTTTCTCCAACCATCTGCTAGAGCCCCTTGAGCAAGGCCCCCGGCTTTGATAGATTTAGCAGGAAACCCTATTGCCGATGCAGAACAAGGAGTCACCGATGACAATACAGTGGTCCCGGTTTTCAGGCAAGCTACCGATCCTGGTCACCCTGGTTGTGTTGATCTGCGCACCTGCTCAGCTCCAGGCCAAGGTTTACAAGTACAAGAAAGACGGTGTCTGGCATTTCACGGATGATCCGGCCCAGGTGCCGCCCCAGTATCTTTCAGAGGAACCGGTCCAGTCAACCCGGAACCGGGCTCCTGAATCCGCCCCTACCCGCCGCCTCCTGGCCGACTACCCGGCAAGTAATCAAATTGAACGGGCAGCAGTTGCCACCGTGGCCGTGGAAGGGGCCGCCGGATACGGCAGCGGCTTTTTCATAACCAGCCAGGGACACATAATAACCAACAAGCACGTGGTAAGGCCGGTCATGACCACCACTGCCAAACAGGACAAATACTTTGCCGACACCCAGGCCAAAATAAAGGAAATCTCCAAGCGCCTGGAGCAAGAGGCCCTACGGCTGGAGAAGGCCGAACACAGCCTGCGGCGGATGGAGGAAATTACCGCCAAGCAGACCGACCCTACCATCAAACAGGCATACAAGGCCCAGTACGAGGAAGACATGGCCACCTACCGCAGCTGGAAGTCCGATTACCAGCAGCGCAAGGAAAGGTTCGAAGCTGAAAAAGCCAAATTCCGTGAACAGTACCGTCAATACAACTATCGTAAAAGCGTCGCCGGTCTGAGCCGCACCTTTACCATTTACCTTGCCGACCGCAAACGGCTCTATGTCCGCCTGGAAGCCATCAGCAAACGGCACGACCTGGCCTTGCTCAAGCTGGACGGGTACCTGACCCCTTTTTTGAAAAGCGCCTCGAGCTACAGTATTTCCCAGGGTGATCCGGTCTATGCCATCGGCAACCCTGTCAAGCTCCACAACTCGGTCACATCGGGAGTCTTTTCCGGCTACGAAGGAGGCTACCTCCAAACCAACGCCCAGATTTACCCTGGCAACAGCGGTGGGCCCTTGGTCGACAGCCAGGGTCGTGTTCTTGGAGTCAACACCTTCAAAAGACTCACCCGCAAGTTCGAAGGCCTTGGCTTTGCCATTCCCATCGAAGTGGTCTGGCAGGATTTCTCAACTTACCTGCCGCCCAATCCCGGGGGTGGAAATTGACGTCATGGCACCGTACGTGCGGGAAAATCCATCTTTTGCCCTGGACCAAGGCCTGGGGCCGGACCAGTACCTCTGTCAGGTAAGGCCGGGGGTTTCCTGCGGAGCCTGCTGCGGTCTTTACAACGTGGCCGACACTTCAAAACCGGCCCTGGAAAGCATGCTCCGGCGCCGTACACGGCTCTTTGATACTGCCGACAAAACGATTCAAGGCCTTGACGAATTCGCCAGCCTGGCCGCCGCTTCGGAAGACCAGTCCCGGCCCCTGGATGAATTTCACCACTGCCCTTTCCTGGGACTTATCGGCCACGGCCGGGAAACCGTGGGCTGCCTGCTGCATCCTGCCGGAAACAACGGAATTGACTGGCGCGGTCTGAGCTTCTACGGCGGAATGGCCTGCCGGGTATACTTCTGCCCCTCAACCAAACATCTGCCTGTAGGCTACAAGCGGATCATAAAGGCTATCGCCCCGGACTGGCACTGGTACGGACTGGTTATCACCGAATACCGCCTGATCAAGGCCATTTTTTCGTGGCTGGAAGACGAACTGGGAGACAATTCGATCGAAAAGCTGTTGCCAGGGAAAGATTTCCGGCGGGCCCTGATAGCCCTGCTGGGGTTGAAAATCGACTGGCCTTTTCGACCGCCGCGCTTCAATACATGCTGTCACAACGTATTTGCCGATAACCATCCAAGCCGGCCTTCCATTGAAGCCTCCCTGGCCACCGGCCTATCTCACCGTTCCAGGACAATCCTGGAAGCCATGGGTTCCTGGTTCGAATCGCAAAATCACCTCCAGCAGGGCTGCCGGCTTCTGGAAAACCGCATCGCAGCCGTGGTGGAAGCATCAGGGCAACTTTTTTCACCTTCGCGTCAGTTCCAATCATAAACACTGTCTATGAAACAACCACCTGAACCGCCGCTTGCCGCCGGGACCGAACTGGGCTCGGATGTACTTTTAGGTTCGATGGACACCGTACAATAATCAACGGCAACGGCCCGGTTGGCATCAACGGCCTTGAGTCTGAAACGAAGTTCTTTTCTAGATGAGACCTGGGGAGCGATAAAAGACCGCCTGGCGCCACCTTCATCCTGGAGCGTCACACCCGGCCCGGTAAGCTGGGTCCAG
>JALVRI010000555.1 GCA_027031325.1 Desulfobacteraceae bacterium | reverse complement strand
ACGAAAGGACGGTTGTTGAGGGGGATCATGTTGGCGGTCTCACTTACAAAACGCGAAACGTACTTGAGGTTTTTCAATTTTTCCGGCTCTATACATGAACGGTTCATTTTGAGGGCCAGGATGGGGATCAGGCACATCAGGTCGGCGTTACCGCAACGTTCCCCGTAGCCGTTTACGGTTCCCTGGACCATGGTGACCCCCGCCTCCACTGCGGCAATGGAGTTTGCAACCGCCAGGCCGCAGTCGTTATGGGTGTGGATCCCAAGGGGAATCTCACCAGGCCGCCTGATTCCCGAGAGGGCTTCTTTTACCCGGGCCACTATTTTTTCAACTTCCTGGGCAAGGGAGCCCCCGTTGGTGTCGCAAAGCACAAGGTAATCGGCTCCGGCTTCAACCGCGGCCTTCAATGTCCGGACGGCATAGTCCGGGTCGTCCTTGAAACCATCGAAAAAATGCTCGGCGTCGTAGATCACTTCGCGACCCTGTGACTTTAGAAACTCTATGCTGTCGCTGATCATGGCCAGGTTTTCCTCGAGGGTGTTTTCCATGACCTGCCGGACATGCAAGGTCCAGCTCTTGCCGAAGATGGTGACCGCTGGTGTCCGGCACTGGATCAGGGCTTTGAGGTTGGGATCGTCCTCGGCCCTGGTGTTGGGCTTCCTGGTGGATCCGAAAGCGGTTATCTTGGCGGTGGAGAAGGTCTCCCGCTGGGCCAGCTTGAAAAATTGCAGGTCCCTGAAGTTGGAGCCCGGCCAGCCGCCCTCGATGTAATCCACTCCCAGTTCATCCAGTTTCCTGGCGACCTTGATTTTTTCTTCGGCGCTGAAATTGACTTCTTCTCCCTGGGTGCCGTCCCGCAGGGTGGTGTCGTATATCAGTACTCTTTGCATGGGTACCGTCCTGTTACTGTTTCGATGAACGATTTTCGGGCCTGAGTTTGCGTACCGCCGCGCCGGCCCGCCACATTTCCGAGTTTCCCATGGCCGACAGTTCGGCGTCCAGTCTGGCCCGGTAATCCGGGGCGCTGTTGGCACTCAGGACCCGTTCGGTCTCCTTTCCGGAAACCACGCTTTGGTAGAGTTGTTCGAAAAGCGGGGCCACCGCGTCCCTGAACCTGGGGGCCCAGTCCAAAGCGCCCCTCTGGGCGGTTGTGCTGCAATTGGCAAACATCCAATCCATGCCGTTTTCGGCTACCAGCCGAATCAGGCTCTGGGTGAGTTCTTCCACCGTTTCATTGAAGGCCTCACTGGGACTGTGCCCCTTGGAACGCAACAAGTTGTACTGGGCTTCCATCAGGCCTGCCAGGGCGCCCATCAGTACTCCCCGTTCGCCGGTGAGATCACTGTAGACTTCCTTTTCAAAAGTTGTTGGAAAGAGGTAGCCTGAGCCGATGGCTATCCCTATGGCAAGGGTACGCTCGGTGGCCCTGCCGCTGGCATCCTGAAAGACGGCGTAACTTGCGTTTATTCCACTGCCGTCAAGAAAGTTGCGGCGCACGGTCGTACCGCTTCCCTTGGGTGCCACCAGGATGACATCAACGTCGGCGGGGGGTACGATACCGGTTTGATCCTTGTAGACCACCCCGAAACCATGGGAGAAGTAAAGTGCGTCGCCCGGCGCGAGTTGCTGCTTGATGCCGGGCCAGGTTGATACCTGGCCGGCATCTGAAAGCAGGTTCATCACGATCGTTGCCCGCCGGGCCGCCTCTTCCACCGGAAAGAGGCTTTTACCGGGCTCGAAGCCGTCCTTCACCGCCTTCTGCCAGGACTCGGATCCCCGGCGCTGCCCCACGATTACCCTGATGCCATTGTCCCTCATGTTCAAGGCCTGTCCCGGACCCTGGACCCCGTATCCCAGTACCGCCACGGTTTCATCGGCCAGGACCCGGCGGGCCTGTTCGATTGTAAATTCTTCAGCGGTTACAACCTCTTCTATTACTCCACCAAAATCGATTCTTGCCATCTTATTTCTCCTTACTCAAAATAAGTTTTCAGGTTGGTTCGCGATAAAGGGCAATGGCGCCAGTCCTTGCTATCTTTTTTATGCCGATGGGTTTGAGCAGGTTTATCAGGGCAGCCATCTTCTCTGCATCACCGGTGGCCTCGATGATGTAGTAGGCCGGACCGACATCGACCACCTTGCAACGGAACAATTGTACCAGGCGCAGAATTTCGTCCCTTTGTTCGCTTTTCAGGGCCCTAACGCAAATCAGGGCCATTTCACGCCGGATGGCCCTGGAGCCGGTCATGTCCCTCAGCTTGATGACGTTGATCAGCTTGCGCAATTGTTTTTCGATCTGCTCCAGCATGGCCGGGTCGGCCTCCGTGACCAGAGTGATGCGGGATACCTTGGGGTCAATCGTTTCAGCCACACAAAGGCTGTCGATATTGAAACCGCGACCTGAAAACAGTCCGGCCACCCGTGACAATACCCCCGGTTCGTTGTCCACCAGCATGGTGAGTGTGTGTTTGCGGGTTTTATTCTCCATGACTACTTCCTTTGCGATTTTGATTTAGACAAGCAGCATTTCTGTAATCGGTGCCCCGGCCGGTACCATGGGATAAACCCCTTCTTCCGGTTCGACCATGAACTCCATGATCACCAGTCCGTCCATTTGGAGTCCTTTTTCCAGGGTCGGCCTGACCTGCTCCGGCTCGGTGGCCCTCAGCCCCTTTGCACCGTACGCTTCGGCCAGTTTGACAAAATCCGGCACGCAGTTCATGCGGGTGCAAGCGTAGCGCCGGTCGTAAAAGAGCTCTTGCCACTGGCGTACCATCCCCAGGAAGCAGTTGTTGAGGATGACGATCTTGACCGGAAGATCATTTTCCACAGCCGTGGCCATTTCCTGGATGTTCATCTGGATGCTGCCGTCTCCGGCCACGTCGACGACCAGTTTGTCGGGGAAGGCCACCTGGGCCCCGATGGCCGCCGGAAAGCCGAAACCCATGGTGCCAAGACCGCCGGAGGAAATAAAATGGCGGGGCCGGTCGAAGCGATAGAACTGGGCCGTCCACATCTGGTTTTGGCCCACCTCGGTAGTGATTATGGC
>JALVRI010000554.1 GCA_027031325.1 Desulfobacteraceae bacterium | reverse complement strand
GAAGGTATCTACCAATGCGAAAGCCGTTGACTTCATAGGAAAAGACATCACGGCAACAGGGGATCTGTTCGAGTTGGCAAGTGGTCAAGACGCGCTCTTGGCCTACAGCCTGGATGGTGATGCGGCCTCGGTGTACCTGAAAGTATATGACTCAGAAGGCAATTTCGTCGAGGATCTCGAGTTGGGAGCTCAAAGTGCCGGTAAACACAGCGCCAGCTGGAACGGAAGGAATTTCAGGGGCCTCAAGATGCCGGCCGGCAAGTATACTTTCCAGGTGATGGCAATCGACCAGGAGGGAAATTCCGTTCCCAGTCACACATTTACCGCCGGCAAGGTCAGCGGGGTGGATTTCAAGGACGGCAAAGCATACCTCCTGGTGGACGGCCAGCGGATAGGTATGGGAGACATCGTCCAGGTAAGTGAGTCCCAGCCATGAAAGGGGACGGCCTGGGGTCGTTCAACATGAACTCAATTTTGAATCAAACATAAGAGAAAGGGGTTTGTCATGATCGGATCATTGTATTCAGGTATATCAGGCTTGAAGGCCAATACCAGTGCCATGGCGGTAATCGGGGACAATATCGCCAATGTCGAAACCACCGGTTTCAAGGCCTCCAAGGTGGCTTTTGCAAACGTTTTCAACGCGACCTTAGGGCAAAGCCGTCTGCAGATCGGACGCGGTGTCACAATGTCGGGAACCAGTTCCAACTGGAATGCCGGCACCTTGCAAAACACCGAGAACGTTACCGACCTGGCGATCAACGGCAAGGGCATGTTCATCGTGCGCGATACCAACGATAACGCCCAATATTACACCCGGGCGGGAAAATTCGAATTCGACCGCAACCGCAGGCTGGTGACCCCTGATGGACTGGTGGTTCAGGGCTACTCTCTCAGTTCGTCAGGTGCCCTGGGACAGTTCGGCAACATCACCCTGCCTTCGGGAATGAACCAGCCCCAGGCGACCGATACCCTGACCATGAATTTAAATCTCGACGCCAGCGCCTCCACGGGAGACACTTACGACACCACGGTCACGGTTTACGATTCATTGGGAAACGCCATCGACCTGACCTTCAACTTCACAAGGACCGCGACAGGTTGGGACTGGTACGTGACCTCGTCAGACGGTACCGCCTCACCGTCGTCCTCCTCTACCTACAGCCTGGCTTTTACCAGCTCAGGGGCGCTGGATCCGGCAAGCAGCACGCCGGCCTCCTCCAATCCAACCATAACGGTGACAGGCCTGTCCGGAGCGAACCTGTCGATCACCTGGGAATACCTGGACGGTACGGCCACCGACGGGAGCATAACCGGCTACGCCGGTGACTCGGTGAAGACCGCCCAGACCCAGAACGGTTATCCCACCGGCATGCTCCAGGGCGTCTCGGTGGATGACGACGGGATTTTCACGGCCCTTTATTCCAACGGGACCATGCTGCCGTTTGCAAGGATCGCCCTGGCCGATTTCGCCAACTACTCGGGCCTGGCGAAGCAGGGGAGCAACCTCTACACCTCGTCCCTGTCATCGGGCCAGGCGGTGATATCTCCGCCGAATACCGCGGGTGTGGGAGGCATTGCAGCCAATGCCCTCGAAATGTCCAACGTGGACCTTGCCTCGGAGTTCGTAGACCTGATAACCACCCAGAGAGCATTCCAGGCCAACAGCAAGGTAATTACCACCAGCGACGAAGTATTGGCCGATCTGATCAATATCAAGCGCTGATGATCCGTTATGATTTTCCGCCGGCAGGAGGCACGCTGCCGGCGGAAAATTCCTTCCCCTGTCAAGCCTTTGACCCCGAATTGCGATTTTGACACAACCGGGCTGGGCTCAGTCGGCTGCCAACCTTTGAATAAATCCAATAAAAACAGATAGAACAAGAATAACAAGGCCGAAAACACGTCCGCAGGCAGAAGGGTGCGGCATGGCACGGTACATGCTACCTTCTCTTGAAAACAGGGTGGGTCGAGAGCGGGTTGAATACAACCTAATTTGCCGGGAGTGAAATTTGGATCTTGCGACTTTTCTAGGATTGCTGGTTGCCGGTGGTTTGGTAATAGCTTCCATCATCATGGGAGGCTCGGGAGCGTGGTTCGTAAACACGCCTTCGATGATGATAGTTTTGGGCGGCACCATGGGCGCCACCTTGATAAACTATCCGCTTTCGGAAGTAATAAGTGTCTTCAAGGTTACCAAAAATGCCTTCCTGCACCGGACACCTTCTCCTCTCAGCTTGATTCCCATGCTGGTGGAATTCGCCAAGAAGGCCCGCCGCGAGGGTATCTTGTCTTTTGAAGCCCACTTGAAGGAAATAGATGACATTTTCCTGGTTCGGGGCATCCAGATGGTAATCGACGGGATGGAATCGAGGGCCATCGAGGAGGTCCTGACAACGGAAATCATGTACCTTGAAGAACGTCACCGGCTGGGGGCGGAGATCTTTTCTACCATGGGCACCTATGCTCCGGCGGTGGGGATGCTGGGCACCATAATCGGGCTGGTGCAAATGCTGATGCAAATGAAAGACCCCAGCGCCATCGGGGCTCCCATGGCGGTAGCCCTGCTGACCACCTTTTACGGCACCCTCCTGGCCAACCTCCTGTTTCTCCCGATCTCAGGCAAGCTGAAGATAAGGAGCAGACAAGAAGTACTTGCCAAACAGATGGTTATGGAAGGGGTGCTGTCGATCCAGGCCGGAGACAATCACAGGGTGGTGGAACAGAAACTGAAGGCTTTCATAGCCCCCAGCCTGCGGGCGGCAGCGGAGAATTAAATGGGCACCAGGTTCTCAAGGGCTCGTAAACAGGATCAGCAACCGGAAAATAATACCGGCGGCTGGGAGATCGTCTATACCGGTTTCATCCTGATCCTGTTGTGTTTTTTCATCATGTTGACATCCTTCGCCTCCTTGAAGCAGTCTAAGATCACCCGCTTTGCAAAATCATTTTCCGCCGCCGTCAGTGTTTTGGGCGGTGGAATAAGTCCGGAAAAGGGAGAGACGGTTCTCTTCGATCCCGGCCGGATGGTTTACAAGGAAGCCGAGCTGG
>JALVRI010000553.1 GCA_027031325.1 Desulfobacteraceae bacterium | reverse complement strand
CTCTTCCAGGTGCCCGATTTGGTTTTGAAGTTTGGATAGGACCCAGCCCCGGGCAAGGTTCAATCCTTCCAGACCCAAGGATGCTTCCAGCTGCCGGCGCCTGATGGTGGTTGTGCTTCCCAGGCGGCAATGCCAGATACGCCCGTAAGGGTTGCCGTATTTATCCAGGAACAGCACGTCGATATTCCAGGTCATGGCCAGTTTTATGGCGTCTGAGGTAAGGCTTACACCGGTGGTCACCACAATCGAGCTTACCTTGCGGGGAGCAAGCTCCAGCCGGCGGTCCTTGGTTTTGATGAAGAAATTGCCCTCCCTGACACCCAGATGGGAGCCGAAGGTGTTCAGAATCAACTGCACCGCAGCCTCCCTTGTTGAGATTTGCGCATCAAGCCAAACCCCTTGGAAACCATTTTGCCCAGGCCGAGAAATTCAGGCAGGACCATGTTGGAAACGTATCCGATTCTGAAACCCAGCATGGGATGGGGTGTGCGTACCGGCTTGTGGTCAAATCCGGTCAGCTTGACAAGCACGCGGTTTGCTATGTTTATTCCGAGGCCCTTGGCCAGGGAAAGAAAGTTTCCCACCAGGATGTTTTCCAGCAGCCGGCAGCGTTCTTTATCCGATCCAAGGCGTTTGAACCGTTGCGCGTTTGACTGGTTAAGGGCAAGCCACAAGGAGCGGCTGGTGTAGGTTGAGAGCCGCTCCGCCACGCCCAGCATGACACCGTCTTCGATGAAATCGCAACCGGTGACCTTGTAGCTGGAGGTGCCGGCGACGAGCCGGGTCAGGACGGGGGCCACAAGTGTTACCATCCGGCGGCCCTGTCCCAGGCCTACCAGGTGGGGTATGTTGTCAATAACAATGTAACGCACCGGCGGCAGGGAGTAATCTGGTTTGCCATCGGGACTGTGATGATGCAGCGGGGCGATGTCCGGGAAAAGCGCCGTTACCGCACGCCGCAGGGCCCCGCCGTTTTGCTTGAATGGACGGTCGGTGAACAACCTGGCAATCGTCAGGCGAACCGCGGACAATTGGGCGGCATTCATATCATCAGACATGGTCCGTCTCCGTTTTCTTCCGGCAGACCGGTAAGGCCTGTTTCAGGGTTGTAAAAGCCCTTAGATGCCCGAATGGCGATTATTTCTTTCTCAGTCGGCTTGTGGCCGGTGTTGACCTGGATTACCCTTTCAAGGAACCGGAACCTGAACTTCAGGAAGCTGTGGCGCCGTTCAAGAGGAGATTCCACTTGATCCAATCGGCGGTAGTCCTGCCAGAGTTGTTCATCTTCCCGGTCCTGGATAACGAAGACGGCAACCGTTGGCCGCTGGCGGTCTATCAGCCGGAATTGATTTTCCAGCTCCGCGAAGTCTTGTTCGGCAAGTGATCGGTCCACCCGGATTTGGCCCCGGCGTTGGCGGCATGCCCTGAAATAGAGTCGGGCAAGTTGGAGGAATTTGTCTTCGGGGAGCAGGGTCTCATCCCGGGAAGGCAAAATCTCCCTGGTGACCTCGATCAGTTCGCGGTCGTAAATCCCGCTCCAATGCGGTCGGGACGGGTTGTCGTCTTCGGCGAGCTGCCAGAGGTAAATTATGCCTCCGCCCGCCAGGCAAGAGTGCCGGTTGCAGCGGCCGCAGCTTTGAATGATACAGTCCAGGGGGGCCAGGTCGCGGTGCACCACGGGAAAGCTTATGTCCACCCCGGCTTCCACCAACTGGGTCGATATCACCAGGACAGGTTCGCCACGCTTCAGGGTCGCCATGATGGTTCCGATTTTTTTGCGCCGGTCGCGGGGGGTCAGGTTGGTGGAAAGGGCGAAAATTTTGATCCCTTTGCCTGCCAGCTTGTTTTTAAGAATGTTGTAAAGCCGGCTGACGGTTTTTTTACGGTTGACGATCATCAAGGTGGGGGTCGGGCCGCTGTTGAAATCGCTTTCCACCCGGTCGGCCAGATCTTCCGGCGTCACTGTTCGGTTGTGACGGCAACAGATGTTTACCCGTGCAAGTCCTGCGAAATAGTGCTCGTTGTCTTCAAGCAGCTCGACAGCCCCGGTGTGCGGACCGAAGATTGACGGCTGGGTGGCGGTCATGAGGATAAAGCGGGTGCCGAGGACCTTGGCGGCAGCCTGGAAAAGTCGTCCAATGGCCTCCCAGTATTTCAGGGGAACGGCCTGAACCTCGTCCAGGATGACGATGGCGTTTGCAAGCTGGCCGGCGCGCTTCAGGTTGCTGTTGGAGCCTGAAAAAAAGGTGTGCAGCAACTGGTGAAAAGTGGTGACCACAATTTCGCTTTGCCAGGTCTCGGTCAGTAATTGGCCTGTATTTCCGTATTCTTCCAGGAAATCATTTTCCCGGTAGCGGACATGGCGGGGCTCTGTCAGGAAGTGGTGCTTGAGCAAAAGATCGTTGCCGGGGGCGATACCGGCGTTTTGAAGCATGGCGGCCACGATCTGGTGGGTCTGATCGATCACGCTGGTAAAAGGGAGACAATAGATGATCCTGGGGGTGCTTTGCAGGTCCCGGTCTATTTCGGCTCTCAGGGCCAGGGCCGCATCCAGGACGGTGAGGGTTTTACCGCTGCCGGTCGGGGCGGTAAAGGTAAAGAAATGCTTGTCACGACAGGCCAGTATGGTTTTAAGGACCTTGGCGGCAATTCGGCTCCGCATCCCGGCCAGGGGTGAACCGGAGTTTGCCCGGCGGAAGGCGGGACTGTTTTTATAGTCCGCCACCAGCCCGGCGGGCAGTTGGGATCTGGAAGGACCATTGTCGCCGAAGGCCGCGTCCAGCTTGTCGGCCGCCAGCAAAGCTCCGAACAGGGCCATGAACTCCAGTTGATCTTCCAGCTTGGACTGCACCTGTTTTTTAAGCTTAAGTTCGAGTTTCAAGGCGTTGTATCTCGCAAGACAGTCCAGGATTTTTTGCGGCTGGGGAGAGGCCGAGCGGTGCAGTGACAGGTCCGGATTGTAGCTGCGCCATTGCTTGCTCAACCAGCTCCACATGCCGGCCAGGTCAATGGAACGCAGGATTTTATGATACAGGTCGGGGCGCTTTTTAAG
>JALVRI010000552.1 GCA_027031325.1 Desulfobacteraceae bacterium | reverse complement strand
TAAACCGCATGCCCATCAAGTTGCGCCAGAAACAAGATGTCCTCGAATCCGTCCTGATCTTCCTCAAGCTGGGGGGAGAACGCCTGGCAAGACAGGCCATCGAGGCGGCCAAAGCGTCCCTTACTCTCGAAGAAACCCGAATCAGACGCCAGCAGAAGGCGGAAACCATGCGCCGGGCGGCCGAGCGCCTGGAGGCCGAAAACAGCGAAGACAACGATACCGAGGAAGCAGAAGAGGACAAGGGCGGGGACGACGTTCTCCTCTAGCAGACTGAAGTCACAACTCAAAGGGGGTAAGGCTCTCCCACCCATTCTCGGTGACCAGGACGGTCTGTTCGAACTGGGCCGACAGGCTGCCATCCCTGGTGACCGCAGTCCAGCGATCTTCCAGGATCTCAAGCTCCGGACCGCCCAGGTTGATCATCGGTTCGATGGTGAAAACCATGCCCGGCACCAGGCGAACTCCATCGCCGCGGTTACCGTAATGCGGCACCTGGGGAGGCTCGTGAAAGGCCAACCCCACTCCGTGACCAACGAATTCGCGGACAACCGAGCAACCGTGCGACTCGGCCCATTGCTGGATAGCCCACCCGATGTCCCCGATGGTATTGCCGGGACGTACCATGGCCAACCCTTCCCTGAGACAGCGCCTGGCAACCGAAACGATCCTGATCGCATCCGGTCCGGGAGTACCCACGAAAAAGGTCTTGTTCACGTCCGCATAGTAACCGTTCAGAATGGGAGTGACATCGACGTTGATGATGTCTCCGTCTTGCAGAACCCTTGGGCCGGGGATCCCATGGCAAATCACCTCGTTTACCGAGGTGCACACGCTTTTGGGGAAACCGCGATAGTTGAGCGGAGCCGGTCGGGCCCCGTTTTCCACGGTAAAACGGTGAACCAGCTCGTCGATCCGGCCTGTGGTAATGCCCGGACGGATCATCTCCTCCACCAGGTCCAGGGTTTTCAAGGCCAGTTCGCCGCATTTGCGGATACCCTCGATCTGCTCCCTGGTCTTGAGCCGGATCTGGTACCTGGCGGCATAAGCCTTGGGGTCTTCCGGGGCATTGCTTACCTGTTTTCCAAGGCAACATTTCTTGTATTTTTTACCGCTGCCGCACGGGCAGGGGTCGTTACGACCTACTTTCATTGAACCGTCCTGAGCCAAGATATTGGTGCCGGGCCGCAAGGCCAAGCAGCGATCGATCCAAGCCGTCGATTACGCGGGGCTTTGGGCTGCCGACACGGCCGCTTCTTTGACAAACTCAATAGAGACTAACACAGTTGGAATGGCTTCGCAAACATTGCCACGCTTCAACCCGGATTTTGCAGTCGCCTGGTTTGGCAAACAAGCAAGGCCGGGGCAGGCCGGGTCCCATCTTCGATTCCCGTGATTTTCGGGGTCGTGTAACCGGGCAGGGTATCGACTTCAAAATTCCAAACTTTAACTTGATCCCTGTTTGGGTTATTATGAAGATGCTTGATTTCACCACCCAAACCTGAGACGGATGATTAAAATGACTTCTGAGATCGCTAAAGACAGCCTGGAACGTTACTGGCAGGAAAGGACTCTTTGCAGCGACGAGGCCTGCATCGGGGTCATCGGACCGGACGGACGCTGTAAAGAGTGCGGCAAACCTTACGCGCCCGACAAACAGGCGCCCGCAGACCGGAAGCAGGATTCTGTTCCAGCCTCATCCGAATCTTGCCGGGCAAATGAAAATTCCAATGATCCGGCCATCGAAGAAGGGAACCTGGCCGATGACAACTATTGGCGGGAAAGGACTCTTTGCAGCGACGAGGCCTGCATCGGGGTCATCGGACCGGACGGACGCTGTAAAGAGTGCGGCAAACCTTTCAAAAGCGAACAATGACCGGACTACTTTGAACTGCGCCCCATAAGGGGGCGACAATAATTCCGCGAGCATTCCAGGATGCGAATCAAGACAACAGTTGTAGGTGCCGGGGTAGTGGGACTTGCCGTGGCCGAGCGTCTGGCAGAAAAAAAAGACCAGCTGCTGGTAATCGAGCGCAACCCTGCCATCGGCCAGGAGACAAGCAGCCGCAACAGCGAGGTGATCCACGCCGGGATCTATTATCCCCGGGGATCCTTGAAATCCGAGCTTTGCCGCAAAGGCCGCCGGATGCTCTACCAACGTTGCCGCCTGGCAAACATACGTCATTTGAAATGTGGCAAACTGATAGTGGCAACGGATCCTGAGGAAGAGCAGCGCCTGGCGCAGATCAAGCAGCAAGCCGAAGCCAACGGTGTCGATGACCTGAGCCTGCTCAGCGCAACCCGGGTAAAACAGATGGAGCCGCGGGTAAAAGCCACGGCCGCCCTTTTTTCACCATCTACCGGAATCATAGATTCCCACCGCCTGATGCGCCACTTGG
Organism: Desulfobacteraceae bacterium; assembly: GCA_027031325.1. GTDB lineage: Bacteria > Desulfobacterota > Desulfobacteria > Desulfobacterales > Desulfosarcinaceae > JALVQM01. Next base: position 678 of record JALVRI010000552.1, on the reverse strand, counting down.
CCGCCAGGGCACGCAAGAACGGGGCCCTGTTTTTTTTCGAAACCACCGTCGAAGCCATAGAACCCAGGCCTGACGGACGCTATAACGTAACGGTGAGGTATCGCGACGGCAAAACCGACCGGTTCGCAACCGAACAGCTTGTCAACTGCGCCGGCCTGGAGGCGGACCGGGTTGCCGCCAGGGCCGGAATCGATATCGATGCCTGCAACTACCGTCAGCATTTCTGGAAGGGCGAATACTTCAGTTGCGACCTGCCGGCAGGTTACATAAAGCACCTTGTATACCCCGTGCCCCTGCCTGCCAACGTCGGCCTCGGCATCCATGCCACAATCGACATGACGGGCAGGATCAAGCTCGGCCCCAATGCCACCTACCTGCCCGAAAGGATCTACGATTACACCGTCAAGGCTGACAATAGAAAGCTTTTTTACCAGGCGGCCCGCCGTTACCTGCCGGAATTGCGACAAGAGCAACTCCAGCCTGAAATGGCCGGCATCCGCCCCAAGCTGCAAAAACCTGGAGATGGAATCAGGGATTTCATTATCCAGGAAGAATCTGAAAGGGGGTTGCCGCGCCTGGTCAACTGTATCGGGATCGAATCTCCCGGGCTGACAAGTTGTCTTGCCATTGCCGACTACGTTGCCGCCCTCCTGGCTACCGGGTCGATCTGAAAGCCGG
>JALVRI010000551.1:2552-3079 GCA_027031325.1 Desulfobacteraceae bacterium | reverse complement strand
GAACCCAATAGAAATTTTCAGGCAGGAGAAAAGATCAAGGCCGGCCAGCTGCTGGGCACCCTGGCCACACCCCCTGCCGGCAAAAACTCGCCCATGGCCCACCTGCACATAACCCTGGCCTTGCCAAGGGGCAAAAACCGGCCTGAAAGGATCGACTGGCAAAGCGTGCCCAGACCCCAGTATTATAAACTGCTGGACCCGCTGCCACTGTTCAGCGGCAGCCAACCAAGCGTTTAAGCAGGCTGATGAAAAACTATTACGCTTGGCCATACGGCGTTAAAATCCTCCTCAAAATGCTCATTTATTACCAATAAACTGCGCTTTTTCGTCGGATTTTGCCTTGTCTGACCTGCGCTCATGACGTTTTTCAACAGCCTGCTATAGTCATGACAAGCACAAAATAGCCCCTTATTGCCTGCTTGCAGGCCACAGCCGCTTTTCAAACCTGAAGTTACTGATAACTCCGAGCTGTTTATTCACAAAACATATTTCGATATTTCTAAAAATATAGTTGACAAAAAGCCGCC
>JALVRI010000551.1:0-2542 GCA_027031325.1 Desulfobacteraceae bacterium | reverse complement strand
AAAACCACTCTGCCTTTATGGTGGTCGCATGGAACATGAGGATGCAGCAAAACGATTGGCGGAACTGGGCAATACCACCCGGCTGGCCATTTTCCGTTACCTGGTCAAGGTGGGCCCCGCCGGTGTCCCGGTGGGCCAGATCCAGAAAGCCCTCGGCATACCCGGCTCCACCTTGTCTCATCACATAGCGCGCCTGGTGTCCGTCGGGCTCATTAAAAAAGACCGCGTCAGCCGGACACTTTACTGTACGGCCCAATACCCGGTCCTGGAGGAATTGATCGATTTTCTGCAATCCGAATGTTGCGCCGGTGTGCCTGAATGTAGTTAACCCATCGCTTGGCATCAACAAGCGGTGTTTTTTTAGCAAGATATATTTCGATAATACTGCAAACATGGAAATATATATCGAATCAAGGTGTCCGGATGAAATTGGCAGGCCAAATGGTATCCGGCCAGAAAGGACAAACGATGGTGGATGACACACCTGGAAAAGAAAAAAACGCCTACCAACCCATGGAAACAAAAGGCTGCCGCGAAACGGCCGCAGGTGGGACAATCATGGAAAGCCTGCCGCTTGAAAACCCGTCTCCAGGCTCCTGCTGCGGGGGTTTTTCCAATGAAGCCACGCTGACACCGGCATCAGATCCGGCCAAAAAAATCAGGTCCCCGTGGGTGTGGGGCTCTGCCGGGTTGCTCGGGCTTGCCATCCTGGCTGCCGGAACCGGGGTCTTTCCCAATCTGGAGCCGAAAACCTTTTGGCATCATGTATTGTTAAACCTCACCTTTGTGGCCAAAAATGCCTGGTCGATCCTGCCGTATTTCCTGTTCAGCGTATGTTTATCCGCATGGGTGACCGTGTCTGGCTTTGCTGAACGGATCAAGGCGGTATTCAATCGAAGGGAAAAGATAGCCATTGCCGGGGCGGCCATTGCCGGAGCCAGTGTGCCCTTGTGCTCCTGCGGCGTCATCCCCTTCATAGCCGCCATGCTGGCAAGCGGAGTGCCCCTTGGACCTGTCATGGCCTTTTGGATCAGCTCACCCCTGATGAGTCCTTCCATGTTCGTTCTCACCGCAGGTATGCTTGGAATGAATTACGCGGTGGCCATGCTGGTTACCGCCGTGTTGCTGGGAGCCGGGGCCGGCTATCTCATTTATTTTCTGACCTCCAAAGGAATGCTCAATGATCAGCTCCAGGGCCTGAGCCTTTCAACAAGCCCATGTTGCGGTTCGGATGCAAGCCAGGATCAAAACGGCCTTTCAGGCTCAGGGTTCTGGCGCGATTTCTGGTCGCAGTTGTGGACGGTCAGCCTTTTCCTGGGCAAATGGCTGCTGGTAGCCTACATTCTGGAATCCCTGATCGTACATTACGTGGACTCGAGCTGGATTTCTTCCCTGCTGGGCAAAAACCGATTCTTTTCCATCCCCTTGGCCACGGTCATCGGCATCCCGGTGTATACCTCCAGCGTGGGGGCCATTCCCATCATCAAGGGGCTTTTGAGCAGCGGAATGAGCCATGGAGCGGCCCTGGCCTTCCTGGTGGCCGGCCCGGTTACAACCATCCCGGCCATGACCGCCGTGTTTGCCCTGGTCAAGCGCCAGACCTTCGCAATCTATCTTGGCATGGGCGTGCTCGGATCACTGGTCGCAGGGTATGCTTTCCAGGTCATAATGAGCTGAGCTAAGGAATAATATGAATTCAAACCCAACTGACACCAGGTTAGGCGGATAAATAACATGCTCTAGTGGAAGCAGAAACACCGTAAAGTCTATTACAGGAATTAGTTTCGATCCATAAATTTGCTTTTTCGGAGCAGATGGAAAGCAAAATGGGTGCACCCGGACTGCCGCATGCATTGCAAGTCAATTTGCCATCTTAAGAAAGGATAATTAGCCTCACGTTTGTCAAAACCGTATCGTCAATAACTTCGCCTGCAACCCTTTTCATAACCACTTTCCACCGCCGAGATATCACCTAACCCGTTGATCCTCAATGTATTTTCAAAAAGTAGCACATCCCCGAGGGGACGGAGACATCTTTAATGGTATAGTGAAATGACCCATGTCGATTTCCCGGATGCCCTTGTCGGTTTCGCCGTCATAGATATCGATGAAGCGTGGATAAAGCTCCAGATCTTGGTTCAATGTACATCGGCATGACCCGGAATTACAGCTCCGCGAACGGCAGAACCGTCACGGCTAGGCCGAGCGGAAGCATGATCCTTGGTGGAAATTGTGCATTTCAAATGCAAAATTTCAAGTAAAGGGACCGGACAACTTGAGGATTACTCTATAAGATGCATGCAGACATGCTCAGTAAAAGGAAAGCCCGGATATGCTGGATATGCCGAAGGGCGGAGAGTGGAGATAATTATTTCCATTTTGGTTACATACAGGAAATATTCATGGCCAGAATGTAGCATGGCAGTTGTCGGGCAGACCCAGCACTAAGCTTGTATAACTATATTTCCCATACAAATTCGTATTATAACTGTTATTCTGGCGATGTAACTATATTTCTTGACGGGCCGGGGGTGGTAAGGAT
>JALVRI010000550.1 GCA_027031325.1 Desulfobacteraceae bacterium | reverse complement strand
CGGGCTCCATGCCGGGCCGCAATTCCCAGAAAAGACCTGTGCCCGGATCCACGGCAGAGCCATGGGAGTTTACAACTACAAGGGCGGCTACCAGCATCCCGCCGGCAATGACCTGGCTGGCAGTTCCAACGCCGCCCTTTATCGAGTATGACTTGGCCCCTGTTCCGGCACCGACCGAGCCCTGAGCAACACTTTCGGCGGTGGCATTGACGCATGCCCGGTATCCCCATTGGGCATCGACCGGCGGAACGAAATTCGGCCCGCGTCCCAGGTCGTAAATTACGGCTGCCGGTACGATCGGTGCCACATGGGTTTTATCCAATGCAAAGCCCCATCCCTTTTCAGCCAGGTAGCGGACAACTCCGTCGGCAGCCGCCAGCCCGTAAACAGACCCCCCGCAAAGGCAGATCCCCTGGACCTTGTCAACCAGGTTGACTGGGTCGAGCAGGTCGGTCTCCCTGGTGCCGGGAGCTGCTCCCCGAACCTCGACCCCGGCCACGGCTCCGGCGGGACAGAGAACCACGGTGGTGCCGGAAACAGCTTCGGGATCGGTGAAATGGCCGGCCAGGATTCCCGCAATGTCGGTAATCGCGTTCAATGGACCTGTTTTCGGTTTGGTATTCATTTACGCTTTGTTAAAAGCGGCTGTTTGAAAAGTTTTTCCCTTTTGGTCGTATCATTGCCGGTAACGCCAAGACCATAAATGGATTGGAGCAGGGTGTCAATGCCTTGCTCAGAGGCAGGTGAAGGCAAACCCGCAAGGCAGGCAGGATTCGATGCTCAGCGTAGCTGTTCCAGCATACTCCGCAGACGCCTGGACAGCTCGGAGGGCACGGGTTTGGTGCCCATCGCTTTGCATAGTTCGACGGTTCGTTTCAAGGTCTGGAGACAGTTGCGGCAAGGTGGGCATTCTTTCAGGTGCTGTTCGATCTTTTCGCAGGTATCCGCTTCCAATTCCTGGTCCAGGTATTCGGAAAGCTTGGCAAATAGTTCCAGGCAGGCAGCATTGTGCTTGTGGTCCGATTCACTGCTCATGGTAGTACCCTTTGAGTTTTTCCCTTAGAAAAAGTCTGGCCCGGTGCAGCCTGACCTTCACGTTTGCGGGGGTCAGGTTCAAAATCTGGGCCGTCTCAGCTGTTGAAAAGCCTTCCATGTCCCGCAGGACGAGTACCAGCCGGTAGTTTTCGGGCAATTCAAGGATTGCTTCTTCCAACTTGTTGTACAGTTCCTCGCTTAGGACCGTGTCAATGGGCAACGCAGCCCACTTGGGGAGTTGATCGGCCTCGGCGGCAGGGTCCCGGGGAATGAAGTCTTCCAGCGAGAATTCATGGTCGGGTGCGAATTTGGACTTGCGCCTTTTCTTGATACAAATACTGGTGGCTATCCGATATAGCCAGTTCTTGAACTTGGTTTCAAAGCGAAAGTCCTTCAGGTAACGGAAGACATTGAGAAAAGTCTCCTGAACTATATCCTCGGCGTCACGCTGTTCGCCGCACATCTTGAGGCCGAAATTGTAGAGCGGCCGTTCGTAGCGTTTCACGATTTCAGCAAAAAGATCGTGGTCACCTTCATTGATGGCTTCAATCAGGGCCGTGTCCTGATCGATCTTCCGGTTCTTCCTGGATTTGTTGGACTCCGCTTTTGCGTGCATCATTATCCCGGCGTGTCACCTGACACGCATCGCGCATTCAGGTTGAGACACCCATTTTAGGCAGAATGTAAACTTGCAGGAGGTACCAAATACCGATAAAAATCAGTAAGACCAGCCATTGTTTCATGTCGGCTCCTTAAATACGGATTTATTGGAGTTGTGTCCACCCTTTTTTACATTCGATCCTGCCTGAAGGCCGAAAGAAAGAGCCCAACCGGTTTAAGGGGTGAAAATATCCTTCTGTCTTTTTATACTTTGCCTGCGCCGATCCGGGTTGAAAGATCAGGCTCGAAACCCGCTGTTTAACTATAGAGACCTGCTAGTAGCAAGGGTTACAGCTTGGCAGGCTGTTGAGCGGGCAGGACTTTTCAGGCAGGTAGTTTTAGCCGTGGGGTAAGCGCCTTTCATAGAGTTGTTGAGTTCAATCCTGGTTGTCAGCCCTCCAATGGTAATCACCGGCCAAGGTCAAAGGCGTTGCTTTCAGGAATTGCTTTTCTATGAATTCTGCCAACTTGTCAATATGGTCGCGGTCGAAACAGGGCAGGTCGGAGCCTTCAAGGGGAGGGCCGACTATGGCAGTCAGGCCTGTGAACTTGACCGTTTCGATGGTGGAGGCGGCCTCGGGTATCACCAGTATCTTGGGATAGGGAGAATGCTTGAAGCCTTCGATCAGGACCAGGTCCATATCATCCAGAAATGGCAATAGGTCGGAAAGAGCCGGATCTTCCATCTCTTTGACCAGGTTTATCCGGTGGGGCCCGGCCAGGATGACTGCCTCGGCCCCGGCTGACTTGTGGCGATAACTGTCCTTGCCCGGCTTGTCGTTTGAAATGTCGTGGCGGCTGTGTTTGATGGTTCCGATTCGGTAACCCCTCTTTTTAAGCAAGGGAATCAATTTTTCAATCAGGGTTGTTTTGCCGGATCCGGAATAACCGATTATGCAAACTGCTTTTACCATCTTTTTCCCATCGGTTTCAGTTTTACAAAAGCTTCGATCCATATGGCAATGAGGCTAATGTCGGAAGGACCCGTTGTCAAGATCGATATTTCAGGCTGCCAACGACCCTGATCAGAGATACCTTATCATCCCCCTTGACTTGGATATCGGCCCCAAGCTAAACTCAGACAACAATGTTCCAGGTCTGCGCTTAACATTTCGGGTTACTACTTTCCTCAAAGAAGGAGAACGTCGATGTTGCGCCTTGGCGCCGAGCCACCGCAAAACCGGGAAATGGATTTGGACGATATTTTCCTGGCCCGTCTCAAGCTACTGATCATCATGGCCAAAGCTTACCTTGAAGGATGTCCTCTGGGGCAATACAGGCGAAAGGCGATTTTGGAAAACGCCGAACACGTTGAAGCCGAATCGATCGAACTGGGAGGGCTGACCGGGAATGTACGGCCCCTGGAAAACCCCGGCAACTCGATGG
>JALVRI010000549.1 GCA_027031325.1 Desulfobacteraceae bacterium | reverse complement strand
TCGGGCGCCCGGTCTCGTTTGCTGAAGACTGCATTGGACAGGAGGCGGAAAAGACAGTCAGCGCCCTTGAAGACGGCCAGGTGGCCCTGCTGGAAAACCTCAGATTCCACGAGGGGGAAACCAAAAACGATCCCGGCTTTGCCTCCCGCCTGGCAAGCCTGGGACAGCTTTACGTCAATGATGCCTTTGGTACCGCCCACCGGGCGCACGCTTCCACCGTCGGCATTTGTGACTATATCCAGCCGTGCGTGGCGGGCTTTCTGATGAAAAAGGAACTGGAGTATCTCGGGAAGGTGGTTCAGGATGCCGAGCACCCGTTTGTAGCCATAATCGGAGGCGCCAAAATTTCAGGCAAGATAGATGTCATGGCCAACTTGCTTGGCAAGGTGGATCGGCTCCTGATCGGTGGTGCAATGGCCTTTACCTTCCTGGAGGCCCGCCGGATGGGGGTGGGGCGCTCGCTTGTGGAGAAAGAGAAGGTCGGGTTGGCGGCGGATCTTCTTGATACCTGGAAAGAAAAGATCGTTCTGCCCGTTGATTTCGTCGTGACCGACACGCTGGATGTCGGTTCCCGCAGCATTGGAAAGTTGTCCGTGGTGGGGGCGGATGCAATCGGCCCGGATCAAATCGGGGTCGATATTGGACCTGAGACCATCGCCGCCTTTTCAAGGATAATAGAAGATGCCCGGACCGTGGTTTGGAACGGTCCCATGGGTGTGTTTGAAATCGATGCGGCGGCAAAGGGAACCGTATCGCTTGCAGAAATCCTGGCCGAGGCGACTTCAGGTGGAACAGTGACGGTAATCGGCGGTGGAGACTCAGCCGCTGCCGCTGAGAAGGCCGGGGTCGATCATCTCTTGTCCCATGTGTCCACCGGTGGCGGGGCCTCGTTGGCTTTCCTGGAAGGCAAGCGCCTGCCGGCTGTCGAGGCCCTCAGCGAAGCTGCCAAGTGATGCCGCCTGGAGTCCCGGCAGGGGGAAAGGTGAAACCAAACCGGCGCCGCAAGGTCGCTTTGGGCGCAGTGCTGGCAGTAACTTGCCTGCTATTGGCCGTTGTGGCCTTGGTGGGGCCGGAAGAGATTGGAAGCGTCCTTGCGCGTTGCTGGAAGGTTCTTGGCGACCGGGAAAGGGTTGAAAAATTCGTCAGCTCTTTCGGCGTAATGGCGCCGTTGATCTTCATGGCCGTTCAAATTCTGCAGGTTATCCTGGCTCCGATCCCCGGTGAAGCGACCGGCTTTGTTGGAGGCTACCTGTTCGGAACTACGGCTGGTTTTGTCTATTCAACAGTCGCTCTGACAATCGGTTCTTTGGTAAACTTTTATATCGGGCGGTTTTTTGGCCGTAAGTTTGTCCGCCGCTGGATCCCGGAAGAAAAGTTTGTTCGTCTGGACCTTCTGGTGCGACGTCAAGGTGTCCTGGTTATTTTGGCCCTTTTTGTGCTGCCCGGTTTTCCGAAAGATTACCTTTGCCTTTTCTTGGGGCTGAGCACCATGTCTTTCAAGCTCTTTCTGCCCCTGGTTTTTCTTGGCCGAATGCCGGGGACGTTGATGCTGAGCCTTCAGGGAGGAACTCTGGCCAGGGACAATCTGGGCCTTTTTTTACTGCTCGTCTCATTGTGCCTTGCCGTTCTGGTCATATTGTATGTCTTCAGGAGTACTATTTACCGTTGGATAGAAAAAATAGACTCTTCCGATGAACCGGCCGTTGACCGTAGGCCGGATTAATGGTAGGGCATCAATTAGCCGATACCTAATGGGGGGGGTGATCAAGAGTACCCGCAGCGGCACGGTGCGGCGGCGGGGTGCCGATTACCCCTGATAATATCCCCGGAGCGATCCACCCCTTAGGAGTAGACCTTGGCTTTTTGGAGCGTAAGAGAAGAACTAAGCAGAATAAACCGGCTCAGGCGGTCATACTATGAACTTTTGCGCGATGAGCTGGATCAATTCATGCTCGATTACGCCCTGCTCAATTCCTATCTCAAGTTTTTAAGCCACGGTATCCCATATCCCTTCGTTGAAAAGCGGGAGTTGAAACCGCGTGCCAGGATTCCGACCAAGGAATATGATCTTCACAACACTTTCCTGGTCCTTTTCGTGGAGGACACTATACCCTCGGTTCACAAGAAGTACATTCGTTTTTTCAACGTCAACAAGACAACCAAGACGAACCTGATCCGGGGCAAGGCCCTGCCGTTGCCCGAGCATTTCGATCGCAACCAGAAATTTTTCGATTCCGTTCATTTCTACGATTTTCTCAAGATTCTGTTGCCGGTTGATTATGCCCTCTTGATTCAGAGGGATCCTGCCAGCCGGCTCCAGGGACGCTACCAGCTGACCCACTTCCACGTTAGGATCGATTGGCCCATTGCCGATGCGGCCGAAGATCTTGCCAGGGGGTTGCGCTATATTTCAAAGGACCTTTACGAAAAGGGCGATCGCTACGCCGAACTTGTCCAGAAGAAGTTCTTCGAGTATTACGGGTTGCCGGTAATGGTGGGGGGCAGGCGGACGGCCGCCATCGTGGCCGCCCAGTACCTGAAAAGGATTCCCTGCATTTCAACAATCTACGTGGGCAGCAGCGAATCCCGTTCCTTGATACGGATTTCCGAAAGAGGAGTGGCCAAGGCCATCTTGATGCCGTTGGAAGAAGATGAGCTCAATTCCATTTGCAATGCCAACAAGATGGCTTCCCGCACCTTCAAGCAGAACTACGTGGTTGCCAGGGACGGGAAAAAGAGCATTTGTATCTTTCAGGCGACCTATGCCTATACCAACTGGTCCCGGCCTCCGGACGACGGGAAACTAAGAGAGATCAATCCGGATGTAAACTGGTTGACTGTGGGCCAGGAACATATCTTACCCAAACCCGGCGTAATGAAATATCCACCCTTGCCGACAAGTCTTATTTACACTTGATGAGATCCGGTTGATATGTTGGAACTCGGCCGCTTGCATTAGACATAATGGCTGCCCGTGGAAAACGTGAGGCCTGCCCCTTGCAAACGTGGGTTATGGTAAAAAGTGAATAGCTTTTCACCACATAGCCATAACCAAGGAGGCAGGCCATGGCACATTTTATCT
>JALVRI010000548.1 GCA_027031325.1 Desulfobacteraceae bacterium | reverse complement strand
GAAGAAAGGGTGGACATGGCCAGTAATGCCACCCAGGCGACGGTAAAGAGCCCTGGAGAGGAGTATGGGGCGGATTTCATGCTTATTGGAACCATCAACTCAATCCGGGACGAAATCAAGGGTAAGGCGGTGATGTTTTACCAGGTCAACCTGGAACTTGTCTCCTTGGAGAACAACGTCAAGGCCTGGATCGGTGAAAAACAGATTAAAAAGTTCATCAAGCGTCCCAGGGCCAGCTGGTAGCCGGATCGGCCGCCTGGGACTCTCCATTAGGGACCATTGGGGCAGAAATAGTTTGCGGACATGGAGCGCCATGTGACTTTTGGGGTGAAGGTTTGCCGATGTACCGGCCATTGCGGGCCTTTTGTGTGGCGGATCGTTGTGCTGGCCGCGCTGTTGCTTGGCTTTGGAGGCTGTGGGCCCAACTTACAGTTCCATGCCGAGGTAGACAAGCTGCTGGAGCGGCAGGATTATGCCGGCGCCCTGAAATTGTTCGACACTTACCGCAACACTTACGGCAGCCGGGAAAAAGTATTATACTTTCTGGACAAGGGGGCTGCCGCCCATTACGCCGGCAAGTGGGAAGAGAGCATTGGCCTGCTTTCACATGCCGACATGCTGCTTGAAGATGCCTATACCCGTTCTGTAAGCCAGGAAGCGGCGACTTTTCTGATCAACGACAATATGCGCGATTATCCCGGCGAAGATTTCGAGTCGGCCATGGTCAATCTTTTCCAGGCCCTGAACTACGCTGCCCTGGGCATGTGGGATGATGCCCTCGTAGAAGCCCGCAAGGTGGATATCAAGCTCAACATCTTCAATGATCAATATCCCGAGTCGGTGCGCAACGTATATCGTGAAGATGCCTTTATCCGTTTTTTAATGGGCCTGCTTTATGAAAGTCAGGGCGATGTCAATGACGCTTTCATTGAATACAGGAAATCACTGGAAGTCTACCAGAGCCAGTACCGGACGGTTTATGGTGTGTCCGCACCGCCGGATTTGCCCCTCAAGGCCCTGCGGGCCGCAAGGCAGCTCGGTTTCGAAGACCAGGTCCAGTGGCTCCTCGGCCGGTACCCCGGCCTGGAGAGGCCGATTGATTTTGAGGACGACCGATCGGCCGAGGTAGTCATGGTCCATTACAATGGTCCCGGAGCCGTAAAACGGGAGGCTTTCTTCGTGGTTACCATGCCGGACGGATTCGTGCTCAAGCTGGCTTATCCTGAATTTGTGGACCGGCATTTTTCAATCGTCAGCAGCCGTTTGGTGCTGACAGACGGCAAGGGTAACAAATCCAGTTTTTGCAATACTTCCGAGGCGGAAAACATAGCCTCGATTGCCAAGCTCAATCTTCAAAACCGGATTGCCCGCATCAAGACCAAGGCCGTTGCGCGGCTGACAGCCAAATACCTGGCCGCCCTGGCGGTAAAAAGACAGGTCGAAAAGGAGTACAACAAGAATTGGGGCTTTCTGGTCCACATCATAACCCAGGGGGCCATGTTGGCCACCGAGCAGGCGGACATAAGGCACTGGCGGATGCTGCCGGCCAGTATCCGGGTTGGCTTGAGCACTTTGGAGCCCGGTACCTGGCAGGGAGAGATGGAATTTTTCGACGCCGGTGGCAAGGTTGTGGAAAAAAGATCTGTCAAACCGTTTACCGTCATGCCGGGGCAAAAATATTTCATTATCGTCCGCACCATCAAATGAAAGCCCAAAATGAACGTTCATGAAAGGTAGGGTCAGCATGTCCCCTCAATTCAGATCAAACCTGGGCGCCGGGATAGTTCAACAACCACTTGGGACCTTTTTAGGCAAGATCATGGCGGCTCAACTAAAGGGCTTCTTGTTGTTGGCGATTGTCCTGGGCGGCTGTGCTTCCAGGCCGGTTGCCACGCAGCCGGCAGACCTGGAGAAGGTTCGGCAGAATGCCGACCAGGCAATGAGCGAACTGGACCGGAATCCGGCCTCAGACCCGGAAGTTTCGGGGCCTGCCCCGGCCGGCAAAAGCCGGCCGGGGCAGGCTTTACCCCGCACGACGACCGGCCTCCGGCTGGATGCTTTTCCTTCATCCAGGTACCTGACAGCCCTGGGAAGCGGTTCAGACCGCCGACAGGCGGCGGCCAATGCGAGGGTTGAAATCGCCAAGATTTTCGAAAGTCGCATCAAGTCGTCTTCCTCATTTTACGAGGCCTATAGTTCCGATTCGAATCTTTCCGGCCTGCCCCGGCAACAACAACGGATTTCATCCCGCACAGACATTTCCACCGAAGTGGTTGTGTCCGGCATCCGGATCGCACAGGTGAGCCGCCGGAACAATGAGTTCATGGCCCTGGCGGTACTGGACAGGGAAAAGACATGGCGCAGGCTGAGAAAGGAAATCGACCATTGTGACCGCTTGTTGGAAGAGAGCCTGGCGCAATACAAACATAGCGATGATAGCCTTTTGAAAGTCAAAGTTCTCAAAGATGCCGCCCGGCGATACAGGCTGCGTCAGAACCTGGAAAAGCAAATGCTGGTACTGAAACCCGATCTTGGCGTGCCGCCGGGACCGGTTTCCCTCCAGTGGATCGAAACCGAGATGGCAAGGTTGCTGCTGCATGATTTCAAGCTGTCCGTGAGGATTGAGGGCGATGGAGCCGAAGACGTTCAAAGTTTTCTCGTAGAATCTTTGAGCAGGGGGGGATTGTCGATTGTCCAGGATAGTAACCGGGCCCAGGTATTGCTCGAAGGGAAAATTTCAATAACCCCCTTGCCGGTATCAGAGTCGAACGGGAAGTGGCGTTATGTACGCTGGGCCACCAACTTTGCGCTGGTCGATAAAAACAGCGGTTCTGTATTGGCCAGTCGCAGTGATGCAGGCCGTAAGGGGCATCTTTCTTTGGCCCGCGCCCGCAACCAGGCTTTGTACCATATCGGCCATCAGGTGGTTCCGCTTGTGGTGCGGGAAATGACCCGCCAAATGTTCGATTTGGCCGGGAGGCCCTAGCTGTCTTTGTAACGTTGAATCCGATGCCGGCTCTGCAACGGATAAGAACAATAAACCCGGATTTTGCAACCAAATTAATCTTTCAGGCATTTGAAG
>JALVRI010000547.1 GCA_027031325.1 Desulfobacteraceae bacterium | reverse complement strand
CTCGTTGGCGACCAATACCAGCGTAACCCGGAAATAGGGGACCTGTTGATCTAGCGACCATGATTGCCGGAAACTTGCGGAGAGAAAAGATGGATTTGGCAGAATCGCGTTTGAACTCGCTATCAAAAGACGATCATAGCCTGCGGAACGAGATAATCGCCGAGTACCTGCCTTACGTGAGCAGGATAGTAAATCGCATCGCTGTCCACTTGCCACCAACGGTAGAAATCGACGACCTGATAAACGTCGGTATAATCGGTCTGATCCAGGCGATCGAGCGTTATGACCCTAGCCGCGACAACAAGTTTATGACCTACGCGGTTTTCCGCATCAAGGGTGCGGTGCTGAGTGAACTGCGATCGCGCGATTTCCTGGGGCGTACCACACGTCGCAAGATACGGAGCCTGGAAAAAGCTTACCTCAAGCTGGAACAAAAGCTCGGCCGGACCGCCAATGACGAAGAGGTGGCTCAGGAATTGAACATGGACCTGGACCAGCTTTACCAGGTCAAGCGCATGAGCAGCATCTCTTTTGTCAGTTTCGAAGAGATAGGTTACTCTTCAAGGGAAGAAAGAGATAATTTCATAAATGCCCTCATGCGCAATGACTCGGACGACGCCCTGACACTGACTACGATCAAGGAGATCAAGGCCGCCATCGCAAAGCAGATCGAAGAACTTCCGGAAAAAGAAAAGCTGGTTGTTTCCATGTATTATAGCGACGAAATGACCATGAAGGAAATCGGCAAGGTGTTGGGTATCACTGAATCACGGGTGTCCCAGATCCATTCACAGGCTATCATGCGGCTGCGCAATCGGCTTCGCAAAGAAGGTCTGATCGACGACGACTAGGCCGAAACGGGGAAAGTATCATGTTCTCTACAATCACGATTGAAGGCTGGGTCCTGACGGCAGGTATCGGCCTGCCTGCGGTTTGCTTGTTTATTACCGCCCTGGGCTTTCTTTTCAAAAGAAAAAAGGACACTTCGGCAAAGCTTGGGGTGCCGGATCAGGTTCTGAAGCGGGCGGAGCGTCCATTCGGTCAGGAAATCGACCGCCAGGTTCTTGTCCAGGAATTGGACCGGCGCCTGGCTCAAATCTGCAGCTTCATCCAGCAAGAAAGATCCCGCTTGCTCATGCTGGCCGGCCCTGACTTTTGCCTGAACAGTGCTGCCGATGAAACTGGCGGCCATTGTCCGGAGCCCAAAGAGGCTTCGGCCGGGCAAGAGGAGATTTCCGGCAGTTATCTAAAACCCGGGCAGGACATCAACAGCCTGGTAACTGAACTGGCAGCCAAGGGAATGCCCAGCGGGCAGATCGCCCGCAGTCTCGACCTCAGTCTGACCGAAGTCGATCTGATCCTGAAGGTCAACGGGCTAGACACACCGGCAAAGGTATCCGGAACAAGGACGATCTCCGCGGTGGCCTGATGGGCAGATTTTGCCGCTTCAGGGGTAAAAACGGCCGGACGTTTTTGCGGTCTTTCAGATACCATGTTGTTTTTACAGATAGTTTGAAGTGGTACGATGATTGCAGAATTGAGAGCCGGATCGAAAAGGATAGGGGATCGAGCTGAAATGATTCCAGACAAGTATCAAAATCGAGGAGCCTGAATATCATGAGTGGAGACTTGTACCTGGTCGGGGCGGGGGCCTTGCTTCAACAGATGAGGCTCGACACCATTTCCAACAACCTGGCCAATGTGGCCACGGTCGGATACAAGCAGGACAAGGTGGTCTTCAGAACCAATCCCCGGGACCAACTGCCTGAAGCCGGACTTAGTCCCTTGCCGGTTGCCGAGCAGGTGATTTCACCCTATGCCCCACCCATGCAACAGACACTCGACTTTACCCAGGGTCCCTTGCAGCAAACCGGCAACCCCCTGGACGTGGCCATTGAAGGGCCCGGCTTTTTCAAGGTCCAAACACCCCAAGGGATACGCTATACCCGAAAGGGCAGTTTCACCCTCGACAGCAGAGGTGTTCTGAGCACATCCGAAGGCTATCCGGTTTTGGGACAGGGCGGGCCCATCACCATCGACGGAAGCCGGATTGAGATTCACAGGGATGGCACCATTACGGTCGACGGCGATGAAGCCGGCCAACTGGAAGTGGTCGACTTTGCCCGGCCGTACAGCTTGAAACGCCAGGGCGAGTCCCTTTTCGCACCTGGCAATGGCTCCATCGGCGAGATTTCAACTGAAGATTTCACCATCAGCCAGGGGTTTGTGGAAAGGTCGAACGTCGAGGCCATTGGCGCCATGACTGAAATGATAGAGACATTGAGGACCTTCGAATCATATCAAAAGGTCATGCGGAGCGTCGACGACGCCGAGGCCAAGACAGTCAACGAGGTGGGCAAACTTTAGGACGGCCCGGCTGGTGGCGTCCGGCCGGACACCGATCCAGCGGGTCGATGAAAGGAAGGTCGATTATGATTCGCAGTCTTTGGACGGCAGCCACGGGAATGCAGGCTCAGACCGTAACCATAGATTTGATCGCCAACAACCTGGCCAACGTCAACACGGCCGGTTTCAAGCGCAGCCGCGCCGATTTCCAGGATCTGTTGTACGAGAACTTGAAGCCTCCCGGTGTATCGTCGGCCGACGGCACCCAGGTGCCGACCGGGATAGAAATCGGTCATGGAACCCGGCTTGTGGCAACCCAGAAACTTTTCACCCAGGGAGATTTCAAGCAGACCGGAAACCAGCTTGACATGGCTATAGAAGGGGACGGTTTTTTCCAGGTAATTCAGCCCAATGGAGAAATAGCTTACAGCAGGGCCGGCAATTTCAAAGTCGACAGTGAAGGGCGAATCGTCACTCCCGACGGATTCCTGATGGAGCCTGAGATCACAATTCCCACAGACAGCCTCTCAATCTCCATCAGCACCGATGGAACCGTATCCGTGATTCAGGCCGGGCAGAGCGAACCCGTCCAGGTCGGCAGTATCGAGCTGGCCAGGTTTACCAATCCGGCCGGCCTGAAAAGTATCGGACGCAACCTCTTCCTGGCTACCAGCGCTTCCGGAGACGCGGTAACCGGGACACCGGGAGAAGATGAATACGGGACCATTGCCCAGGGGTTCCTGGAGA
>JALVRI010000546.1 GCA_027031325.1 Desulfobacteraceae bacterium | reverse complement strand
ACCACGTTCATATCCTGGCAATACTGAAACCCTCCATTGCGCCTTCTGATTTTGTCAGAAAGATCAAGGCAAATTCCACAAAATGGGTGCATGAAAATTTCGCCCGTCTTGATTTATTTTCCTGGCAGGCTGGTTTTGCATGTTTTTCGGTCAGCCAATCGGCAATGGATGACGTCGTCAAATATATAGACAATCAACTTGAGCATCATCACCGCATTCCATTTAGAAAAGAGCTGAAAATATTTCTTGAAAAGCATGGAATTAAATACGATCCGAATCATTACCTGGATTGATTTGTGCCGCCCCCTGCGGGGGCTGGAAACATTTTTCTTGGCACACCTATCCCCGGGCTTACGCCCGAGGCTATGAAAATGCCTCCCTCTTGCGAGGGCTTGGGGGGTCGGGGATTGCAATGAAACCTGTGTCCGGAAGCTTGTATCAGACCGCTAACCCGGTCCGAAAAATCCCCGCAGGGGATGACAGGTCAATAGCCCCGGGCGTAAGCCCGGGGAATACCGCCCCTTTGCGGGGCTGAAAACGAAACTGGACCTAAAACCATAAGCACAGGCCATGCGACATAATTCTGGCAACGACCAAAACAGGCCGGCCTGCCAAATCCAGGTGGGCACCAGCGGTTACTCCTACCCGGAGTGGACCGGCGCCGGTTTTTATCCGCCCGGCACGCCGGCCAGCAAAATGCTGGCAGCCTATGCCCGGCGCTTCCCGGTCACCGAGCTGAATTACACCTGGTACCAGATGCCCAAGGAACCGGCCATGGAGCGGCTGGCTGAAAAAGCACCGCCCGGATTTACTTTCACCGCCAAACTTACCCGCACCCTGACCCACGAAATCGATCCGGGCAACTGGCGCCGCCAGGCCGAACTTTACCGCCACGGCATCGCCCCCCTGGTCCAGGCCAGGCGGCTGCGGGCGGTTTTGATCCAGTTGCCGCCCTCTTTCGGCCGGACAACCGCCAACCGCCGCTACCTGGCCCGCCTGCTGGACCTCCTGGAGGGGTTGCCCCTGGCAATCGAGTTCAGGCACCGCTGCTGGGCCGCCGACCGGGTTTTCAACGAGCTGGAAAAACGGCGCATCACCCTGGTGACAGTCGACACGCCACCATTAGACTACCTTTTTCCAACCCTGGACGTGGTCACCAACCCGGACCTTTTTTACATCCGCTTTCACGGCCGCAACCTGGCCGGCTGGAATTCGGGCAACATTCAGCAGCAGTTCGATTACCTCTACACTTCCGGCCAGCTCCAAAACTGGGCCGAGGGCACCATCGCCCGCCTGGCAGCCGGGACACGCCGGGGCGTGATCTTTTTCAACAACCACGTGCGGGGCCAAGCCCCGCGCAACGCCGCCATGCTGGCCGAGTTACTGGAGGTGAACCAGGAATGGAACGGGCCATCGTCCATCTGAACGTGGCCGACTTCGCCGTGGCGGTGGAACGGATCGTCGACCGCCGCCTGATGGGTCGGCCGGTTATTATCGCCCCGCCCACCTCAGCCCGGGCCAGGGTTTACGATATGAGCGAGGAAGCCTACCGGGAAGGTGTCAGGAAGCAGATGCCCCTTGCCCAGGCCCGCCGCCTCTGCCCCCAAGCCCGGCTGCGCCCGCCACGCCCCGGACTTTACCAGCGAGCCATGCATGAGCTGCTGGGCAAGGCCCTCGCTTTTTCCCCTCTGGTGGAACCGGGCTACGCCGACGGCCACCTTTTCGTCGACCTTAGCGGCACCAGCCGGCTGCTCGGCCCTCCGGTCGACGCGGCCTGGAAGCTTCAGCGCCGGATAAGGACCGACCTGGACCTGGACCCCATCTGGACCCTGGCCACCAACAAGCTGGTGGCCAAGGTAGCCTCGCGCCTGGTCAAACCCAGCGGCGAGTATATCGTGGCCGCCGGCGACGAGGAAGCCTTCCTGGCTCCCCTGCCCCTTGCCCTGCTGCCCGGACTGGAAGGCGATGACCTGGAGCGGCTGGCGCGTCTCAACCTGACCCGCGCCGGACAGGTCGCCGGGCTGACCCCGGAACAACTGGAAGTGGCCGTGGGGGGACGGGCCGGGTCTATCGCCGCCGCGGCCAGGGGACTCGACCACGAGCCGGTCCTGCCGGCAGGCAGTCCCGGGGCGCTGGCCCCGGTCACCCACATGTTTGCCGCCGACACCGCATGCCCCGGCAAAATCAGGGCCGCCCTGCTGGAGATGGTCCAGGAAACCGGCCGCAGGTTGAGACGCGGCAAGCTGGCGGCCGGAGGCCTTGTCCTGGCGATCACCTACAGCGACGGGGTCCGTTGTATCCGGCGCAAAGCCTGCCGGCCGGCAACGGCCAACGACCTGGACCTGTTCGAGCTTGCCTGCCGGGTCCTGGAACTTGCCTGGACCCGCAGGGTTCGTGTCCGCGGCCTGCGCCTTGCCTGCTGGAAGCTGCGGCCCTTCTCACTGACCCTTCCCTTGTTTGCCGTCGAGCGCAGGCACGTGCTGCGCCGCCACAACCTGGTCACCGCCCTGGACCGCATCCGCGACCGGTTCGGAAAAGAGGCGGTATGTTTCGGCCGCAGCCTGGCAGCAGCCCCATGATACCCCTGGCGGTCCATTCCCACCACAGCCTGATGTGGGGCACGGCCTCCTGGATGGATATCTGCCGCCGGGCCCGCGACCTGGGCTATACCTGCCTGGCAATGGCCGACACCGATTCGATCTCCGGACTCTGGCAGTTCCTGGAAGCCTGCCGGTTTTACGAGCTCAGGCCCATTATCGGGGCCACGCTGACAGACCCCCTGGCAGCTCACCGGCGAACCGTCTGCCTGGTCATGGACGATCGCGGCTATGCCAATCTTTGCCGCCTGTTGACCTTCCGGCACCGCCAAACCGGCTTTTCGCTGCCGGAACGGCTGGCGGCCCACGGCCGGGGGCTCTACCTGCTGACCGGCGACCCGCGACTGCTGTCCGAACTGCACACCACCGGACTGGCATGCGCCGCCATGACCGACCGTCCCATCGCCGGCAGCCATCCCCTGCGCCGTGCGGCTGAATCGTTGCAAGTGCCCCTGGTGGCCGCGGCCGAGACCTTCTTCCTGCAACCGGAAGATCATC
>JALVRI010000545.1 GCA_027031325.1 Desulfobacteraceae bacterium | reverse complement strand
GTTAAAGATACCAATCAAAACCGATACCAAAAAAAGGAGGTCGAACGTGGCGACACTGAAGGGAAGCCAAACAGAAAAGAACCTGCTGACGGCTTTTGCCGGGGAATCCCAGGCCAGAAACCGTTACACATTCTTTGCCAGCAAGGCCAAAAAGGAAGGCTATGTTCAAATCGCAGATATATTTGCCGAAACAGCCGACCAGGAAAAAGAACACGCCAAGCGGCTCTTCAAGTTTCTCGAGGGCGGAGAAGTGGAGATCGCGGCTGCCTTTCCGGCCGGGGTGATCGGCCCCACCGTTGACAACCTGAAAGCTTCGGCGGCCGGCGAGCATTATGAATACACGGAGATGTACCCCGGTTTTGCCAAAATAGCCAAAGAGGAAGGTTTTGGCGAGATAGCGGTGGTATTCGAGAATATCGCCGTTGCCGAAAAGCAGCATGAAAAGCGCTATGTGGCCCTGGCAAATAACATCGAGACCGGACGGGTTTTCAAACGCGACCAGAGTGTGACCTGGCGTTGCCGCAATTGCGGCTTCATCTACGAAGGTCTGGAAGCGCCTCAGGAATGCCCGGCTTGCGCCCACCCGCAAGCCTACTTCGAACTTCTGGCGGAGAACTGGTAAACCCGAACCACGCCGGCAAACAAAAGGAAGGATGGAAAAATGGCTGAAAGACTGGAAGTTTATAGATGTGAAGTTTGTGGCAACATCGTGGAAGTACTGCACGGCGGAGCCGGGGAGCTCGCCTGCTGCGGACAGGCGATGGTCCTGCTGAAAGAAAACACCGTGGATGCCGCCACCGAAAAGCACGTCCCGGTGATCGAAAAGATCGAAGGCGGTTACAAGGTCAAGGTAGGCGAAGTCGCCCACCCCATGGAAGAAAAACATTATATCGAATGGATAGAACTGGTGGCCGATGGAAACGCCTATCGTCGTTTCCTGGAACCCGGTCAGGCTCCGGAAGCAGTTTTCATGGTCGAGGCTTCACAGGTTACGGCAAGGGAGTACTGTAACTTGCATGGACACTGGAAAGCCCAGGCCTGACCCGAACCTTTTAAGGCGGTGGCCCTGCCGGCAGGGTCATCGCCACCGTCCAAGGCCCCGAAAAAGGAGGTTCAACCATGGCCAAATGGAGATGCGGAAATTGTGGTTACGAACTTGATGCCGACAGCCCTCCGGACAAGTGTCCATCCTGCGGTCAGAATTGCGACTTTCTTGACAGCACATGTTATACTCCTGATTGCGGCGGGCAAGGCGGAGACCCGCGGATAGGCACAAGGGACAAGTGAAAACCTGGGAAAAAGAAACAATAATCACAGGACCTCGCGTTAGGTTCCAGCTGGATTGAGGGTGAAGTCATGGCCAATGCACTTATTGTCTATGCCAGTCGCACCGGAGAAACCGAAAACATCGCCAATCTGATCGCCGAAGGTATTCGGATAGCCGGACACTCGGCCCAGGTAAAAAACGCAAACGACATCAAGTCGGAAAAAGAACTGTCAGGACCCGACGCACTGGTCCTGGGATCGGCCACCTACCACGGCGAAATGTTGCCGGCGATGAAAAAGCTCCTTTTCATGGCCGAAAAGGCCGACCTGGCAGGCAAACCCGGTGGGTCCTTCGGCGCTTTCGGATGGAGCGGAGAGGCACCGGGCAGAATTTTCGACACAATGCAACATATCTTCAAGATGGACATGGTCTCCGGCCCATTGACATTGAAGTCGAGCAGCCTGGAAGGCGGTATCCAGATGGCCCAGCAATACGGCCGGGACCTGGCGGCCAGGATGCCGGGGTAGAACCCGGGTCAAACCCATCCCGCTTGACCAAAATGGGTGTCCGCAATTCAAGTTGACTCGGAATCCGGAATGGCCGGACGTGCCGGACAGATTTGCGAAAGTCATAGTCGGGCCTGACCTGACCTTTGATCTGAGGCAATCTTCACATGGAAGGAGGAAGCCATGAGTACTCCCAAACATTGTCCGGGATTCGAAAGCTTCAAGCATTTGAGTTCATTTGTCTGCAAGTGCCCCAACTGCGGGGAAAAAAAAGAGATCTTTTCGGATGAATTCGACAGGGAACACAAATGCGACTCCTGTGGTCAGGTAATCGACTTTTCCCAGTGTAGCCTTGACGGCTCTGCCTGAATTGTCGGTATCCGGCACTCAATGATCGTACCCTGCCGGTGCCAGACCACGTCGTCCGGAATATTTTTTTTACCGCCACCGGAATACCGATCTAGGAGGATGTATGGACGTCGTTTTCCTTTCACGGTTGCAGTTCGCAGCTACAACAATGTTTCATTTTCTATTCGTACCCCTGACCCTTGGGCTTTCAGTCATTATCGCCGTCATGGAGACTCGCTATGTCCAGACCGGTGACCGACTCTATCTACGGATGACCAAGTTCTGGGGTAAACTTTTCCTGATAAACTTCGCTCTGGGAGTGGTAACCGGCATCACCCTGGAGTTTCAGTTCGGAACCAATTGGTCACGCTATTCGGCCTATGTGGGCGATATTTTTGGCTCCCTGTTGGCGATCGAAGCCTCCGTAGCCTTCTTCCTGGAATCCACCTTTATCGGAATCTGGATTTTCGGCTGGAAAAAATTATCCAAAAAAGCCCACGCCGTGGTTGCCTGGCTGGTTGCCGCGGGAGGCAACATTTCGGCCCTCTGGATACTGCTGGCCAACGGCTGGATGCAACACCCGGTAGGATACACCATCCGCAACGGGCGGGCCGAGCTGACCGACTTTTCGGCCGTGATTCTTAACAAGTTCGCCATCCTGGAGTTTCTGCACACGGTTCCCGCCGGACTGCTCCTGGCGTCTTTTTTCATCATGGGTATCAGTGCCTACCACCTGTTGCGCAAACAGCAGATCGAATTTTTCACCCGCTCTTTCCGCATGGCGCTCATTTTCGGGCTGGTGACTTCCATTTGGGTCGCGGTCGAAGGTGACAGCCATGCCGTCCACGTGGCCGAAACCCAGCCGGCCAAACTGGCCGCCATGGAGGCCCACTGGGAATCGACCCGCATGGCCCCGATCGTGCTTTTCGCCGTGCCTGACGAAGACAATGAACGTAACATCGTCGAAATCGGGAAACTGCCCGG
>JALVRI010000544.1 GCA_027031325.1 Desulfobacteraceae bacterium | reverse complement strand
GGTACAAACTGCGACCACAATCCGCGAAAACGGCGGCAGCCCGGCCATGGAAGACGACAAACCGACATACCGTGACGTCAGGGGGCAACGGCCTGCAATCATGGTCGCAGTTTGTACCTGCGGCCGGAGGCTCGCCGCCGACAAGGACGGCCCCATGGTCGTAAAAGCCTTGAAGATGGACCCCGCAGTGAGCGAAGTCGTCCTGGTAGAACAACTTTGCACGGCCACAGGCTGGCAGGAAGTAGAACAGGCAGCCGCCGGCAAAGACTTTAACCGCATCCTGATCGGTGCCTGTCACCCTTATCTTTTCATCAAGAAGATAAAGGCCCTGGCCGGCAAGATCGAGCTTTCGCCGAACCTGATCGACGCTGTCGACCTGGAGCTGACCGGCCCTGCTTTGCGGCCCGGCTCACCGGCGATGCTGGTTGCCCGCTTGCAAGCCGGCCTGGCGCGCCTGAAGGCGGCCGGGGTAGATGATTTGCCCCAGGTCGAGGTCAGCGCCGCGGCCCTGGTGGTGGGGGGAGGTGTGGCCGGCATGCAGGCCGCCCTGGAAATCGCCGGGCAGGGCTACCCGGTCACCCTGGTGGAAAAAAATAACCGGCTCGGCGGAAATCTTGCCTGGCTGCAAACCACCATTGAAGGCCAGGACCTTCAGGCCTGGTGTCGCGAGCTGGTATCCGAGGTTGAAAGCCATCCCAACATCAAGACCATGACCGGCAGTCGCATAATCGGCAGCTACGGCCAGGTGGGCAATTTTTTCACCACCATCCAGGCAGCAGATGACAAGGTCAGCACCCTGGAACACGGTGTGGTCATCCTGGCAACGGGCGGCCGGGAAGCCACCACCGAATCTTACGGCTATGGCCGAAGTGAACGCATAGTCACCCAGAGCCAGCTTGAAAAAGCCCTGGCCGAAGGCTCCATGAAGCCCGCCAGCCTCGAAACGGTGGTAATGATCCAGTGTGTCGATTCACGCCGCCAACCGCGCAATTATTGCAGCCGGGTCTGTTGCCCGACAACGATCAAGCACTGCCTCAGGCTCAAGCAGGAAAATCCCGACATGGCACTCTACGTGCTGTACCGGGACATGATGACACCCGGCTTCGTAGAATCCTATTTTACCGCCGCCCGCCAGGCAGGGGTCATCTTTGTTCCCTATGACCTGGAAAACGAACCGCAGGTGGAAGTCAAGGCCGGTGGCGCCATTGCAATCAACTGCCTGGATCCGGTCAGCGGCCTGAGACTCGAGATCGAAAGCGACCTGCTGGTGCTGGCGACCGGTATCGTGCCCCGATTACCGCCGGAACTGGCGGCGATTTTCGGGGCCACAGTGGATGAGCACGGGTTTTTCCAGCCGGCAGACTTCAAATGGAGACCGGTGGACTGCCTCAAAGAAGGCGTTTTCGCCTCCGGCATCTGCCTGGGGCCCAGATCGACGGTCGAATCCCGGGCAACCGGTCAGGCGGCAGCGGCAAGAGCCCTGCGCATTCTTTCCCGCCGCCGCCTGGTGTCCGGCCGGCCGGTGGCCCGGGTCCGCAACAGCCTTTGCTCCTTGTGCCGGCGTTGCATAGATGCCTGTCCTTACGGGGCGCGAATGCTTGATCCCGACCGGTCCAAGGTCCTGGTAAACGCCGCCATGTGCCAGGGTTGCGGCAGCTGCGCGGCGGTTTGCCCCAACGGGGCCTCGATCATCGACGGCTACCTGCGACAACAAATGTTTGAAACCCTGGATGCCTTGACCCAGACATTCGACCAGATCACAAACCTGGAAACAGGGGAGGTGCCATGAATCAAGTCGACCATGCCCATCCACCGTCCCGGATCGCGGAAAACAAGTCCCGGGAACTGGAAGATATCCGCCGCCTGATCCAGGCCTGCATTCAGTGTGGAACCTGCAGTGCTTCCTGTCCCAACCAGTTCGCCATGGACCTTACTCCGCGCCGGCTTTGGCGGCTTGTCCTCTTGGGACAGGAAGAAGAAATCTTCTCTTCCAGGACCTTTTGCCTTTGTTCGGCATGCTATTTTTGCACCTTGCGCTGCCCGCGCGGCCTTCAGCTTACCGAGGCCATGTACAGGTTGAAACAGGTAGCCGCCAAACGCAAGCTCAAAACCTACAAAGCATCGCAAGCCTTCTACGGCAGTTTTCTGGAAAGCGTCCGCCGTCACGGCCGGGTCAGGGAAGGCGAGTTCATGGCCCTCTATTTGGGCGCCATGAAAAATCCACTGCTGCCTTTTCGCTTCGCTCCCCTGGGGTTGAGACTACTGGCAAAAGGCAAACTCGACCTGAAGCCTCCAAGCAAGGGCGATATGCGCCTGGCCGCATTGTTCGACAAGGTGGCCCTGGTCGAAAGTGAGGCGGACGATCGCAATAAACCATAAGGAAAGACATCATGCGCTACTTTTACTATCCAGGTTGTTCGCTTGAAGGTTCGGCACGCGAATATGAATACTCCACCAGGGCCCTGATGGAAGCCTTGAAGGTGGAGCTTGTGGAAATCGAGGACTGGACTTGTTGCGGAGCCAGCGCCGGCGAATCCCAGAGTCAATTGCTGGCCCTGGCTTTAAACGGCCGCAACCTGGCTATTGCCGAACAGATGGGCAGCCGGGACATCCTGGTCCCGTGCAGCGCCTGCTACCTCAACCTTGCCAAAAGCGCAATCAGGATAAAAAACGACGAGCAGCTGCGGGCCGGTGTTAACCAAGTTTTGAGCGTAGAGCGGCTCGTCGTCCATGGAAAGTCGAGACCACGTCACCTGCTCGACATCCTGGCAAACGATATCGGGGCCGGGGCCATCGCGGCCAGGGTGGCAAAGCCCCTTACCGGCCTGGTGGTTGCTCCCTATTACGGCTGCCAGTGCCTCAGACCGCTGGTGGCTTTCGACGATCCGGAGAACCCCAAATCGATGGATGCCCTCATTGAAGCCGCCGGGGCCAAGGTACTTCCCTGGTCCATGGGAGCCAAGTGCTGCGGGGCGGCCTTGATGAACACCAAGCCCGAAGTAGGCCTTACCCTTACGGGAAAAATCCTCGAAAGTGCGCGGACCGCTGACGCTATAGTCACCGTCTGCCCCATGTGCCAGATGAATCTGGAGGCCTACCAGAAAAA
>JALVRI010000543.1 GCA_027031325.1 Desulfobacteraceae bacterium | reverse complement strand
CGCGGTGGTCTTCAGGCTTGATGAAAGAATCAAGAGCGGGCGTTACACCCGCGGCCACATGTTCATGGCGCCGGGCAGGATAAAGGTGGAGGCGGCCGACCATTATCCCGCTTGTCTTGAAGCCGTGCACGTTGTGGCCGACCCCGGGTCCAGGAAAGAGCTTGTCCGGCAGCAGGTGGTGGATGCTGCCGCCCGGGCCGGAGGGCGGGTCCTGGAAGACGAAGAATTGATAGACATCGTCACCAACCTGGTGGAAACTCCGATTGCCACCGTTGGCCGGTTTGACGACCAGTTCCTTGAATTGCCGCGGGAGATTTTGATTACCGCCATGCGGGAACATCAGAAGTATTTTGCGGTTGTGGATACTGCCGGCCGGCTGATGCCCTCTTTCATAGCCGTCAACAACACCAGTACCAGAGACCTGGATTTGGTTGCCCGGGGGCACCAGCGGGTGCTTAGGGCCAGGTTGTCCGATGCCCGGTTTTTCTTCCAGGCCGACAGCAAGGTCAAACCCGACACCTGGGTCGAGCAGTTGAAGGGGGTGTTGTTCCAGGCGGATCTGGGGACAATGTATGCCAAGGTGGAAAGGATCCGGCGCCTGGCCGGTCAATTGGCCGAAATGGCCGCTCCCGAACTGAAGACAGACGTGGAAAGGGCCGCTTGGTTGTGCAAGGCCGACCTGGTAAGCCAGGTGGTCAACGAGTTTCCAAAGCTACAGGGGGTCATGGGGAGGATCTATGCAGCTGCAGCCGGTGAAAAGGATCAGGTGGCAACAGCCATCGAGGAGCATTACCGTCCTGTGGCATCCGGCGGGCGCCTTCCCGAGACCATGACCGGTTCCCTGCTGGCCATTGCTGACAAGCTGGATACGATTTGCGGTTGCTTCAATGTCGGGCTGGTCCCGACAGGAGCCTCCGATCCGTACGCATTGCGAAGGCAGGGAATCGGAATCGTCCAGATCATGCTTGCCCGGAAGCTCAAGGTCTCCTTGAAAGCCGCGATAGAGGCCAGTTTGCAAAGCTATGGTTCCCAGTCCCGACAAGACCTGGAGCAGGTCAGCGGACAGGTCCTGGACTTCATCGGCAACCGGGTAAAACGGATGCTGGTGGAAGAAGGCTACAGCAAGGATATAGTTGCTGCAGTTGTATCTGTCGGTATCGACGATATCCCTTACGTCTGGCAACGGACCGGTGCCCTGAACAGGCTCAAGGGACGTCCGGATTTTGAACCGTTGGCGGTGGCCTTCAAGCGCGTTTCAAACATTCTGCGCAAAAGTGGGCAAAAGGTGGAAGCTGAACCCCTCAGGGAACTTATGGCGGAAGCTGCCGAGCGTGACCTTTGGGAGGCCGTCGACAAGGTAAGGGTCGATGTAGAGCGCTTGCTGGCCATCGGGGACCTGGAAAAAGCCCTGTCATCGATTGCTTCCCTGCGGGGTCCGGTCGATCGGTTTTTTGACGACGTAATGGTAATGGTGGATGATAAGCGGCTTCGGCAAAACCGTCTGGCTCTGCTGGGACAGATAGAGGGGCTTTTTTCACAGATAGCCGACTTTGCGAAAATTTCTACCTAACTCACTGTCGGCTCGCTTGTTGGTTGCCAACCGTCAGGAGGGGAAACAGCAGTTTCTAACGTAAAACAGGTGAGGTCAGCATGCCCTACGATCCATCCAAGGACAAGGTGCTAAAGAAATGGAAGTGCGAACAGACCGGTTTGGTTGTCTCCATCAACCGTTATGGCGATGGTGAAGCCAAGGTACAGATCGGTCCGCGGATCTTGCTGAAAAAGGACGGCACCGAGCGGGCCCCCATCAAGGCCGGCCGTCTCAGCATGGAAGATATACTTTGGCTTTACGATATAATCGACGAAGTAAAAGATGAATTGGCCGCTTTGGTGGAGCCGGAATAGTTGATGATGGCCGCAGTGCCGGCAGACGACGCCCTGATCAAGCCCATGGCATCCAGCAAGGCGCCCCATCTGGGTCCCACGGCCATCATGGCCGCCAGTGAAGACGACCTGGATGCCATTGCCCATGATATTGGGGCAGCCGATTGGCGCCGACGCTCCCTCTACATGAGTAAGGTGTTGTACGACCCGCATGACCGCAGCATTCCGGCCCTGGTAGGACCGATAATCGGTGCTCCTTATGCGGCGATGATCCTGGAACTGATCATCGCCTGGGGAGTCGAGCGGGTGGTATTTGTCGGCTGGTGCGGTTCTATCGATTCCGATTTAAGAGTCGGGCAGATCGTGGTCCCCACCGGAGCCTGGCCCGATGATGGTACCAGTAAACATTACCGAATCAGCCGGCCCGGGCCCGTCCGGGCCGAAGTTGCGGCGGTGGGCTCAATGGCCGCTGTACTTGATCAACATCAGCTGGCTCATCGCAAAGGTTTGATCTGGACCACAGACGGTGTTTTTAGGGAAACTCCTGCAAAAATAGCTTTGTTCAAGAAACGGGGTGCCCTGGCGGTGGAGATGGAAGTGGCCGCCCTTTTGGCCGTTGCCGCCTTCCGCAAAGTTACCCTGGGGGCTGCGCTGGTGGTTTCAGACGAGTTGTTCCGCATGAAGTGGAAACATGGCTTCAGGGACAGGCGTTTCAAACAGTCGCGCAGGTTGGTGGGCCGGGCGGCGGTCGATGTATGCCGGGAGGTCGCCGATGGGACGGATTGAAAAACTGGTCGCCGACCTTGAAAAATATAACCAGGCGTACAGGGCCGGTGAGCCGCTCATCAGCGACGAAGAATACGATGGCCTGGTGGAACGGTTGCGAGCCCTTGATCCCAACCATCCATTCCTGCATTCTGTCGAACCTGAAACTTTCGCCGGCCGGCGAGAAGTCCGCCACCCCCAACCGATGCTTTCGACGGAAAAGGCTTATACCGAGGACCAGCTACGGAGGTTCTTGTCAAGGGTCGAGAAGGCAGCCGGCCGGCTCGGAATCGATCAGGTGGTATACCGGATGACCCCCAAGCTGGACGGACTGGCCGGCCGGGATGACGGAGAGGTTTTTGCCACCCGGGGCAACGGCCTGGTGGGGTACGAAATCAGCAATGTCTTTGCCAAGGGGGTGATTCCCATCGGCGGCCGGGGCCAGGGAAGCGGTGAAAT
>JALVRI010000542.1 GCA_027031325.1 Desulfobacteraceae bacterium | reverse complement strand
ACGTTTTTCAACAGCTTGCTAGGGGTTTTTCTCGAGCCGGGCTAGATTTTCACATCCCAGGTCGAAACCGAGGCTGCAGCTTTTGAGATAATCGGCTGCGGCCTTTTTTGTCTCTCCCATCAGCTCATAGACATACCCCCTGTTGTTAAACGCCAGGGGAAATGATGGGTCAAGCCGCAGGGCCTTGTTTGAATCCCTGAGAGCCTCTTTCAGTCGGCCCTTTTCGGCATAGGCCGCCGAGCGGTTGGTGTAGGCCACAGAGTTTTCGGGATCCAGTTCGATAACCTCGCTTGTATATTTGATCACAGCGGTCCAATCCTTGTCCATGAAGGCTTTACGGCTGGATTCCAGGAGGGAGTTTATTTTCGTTTCCCGTTCCAGGCCGGCCAGGTTCCGGCAACCGAGCTCCAAACCCAACTCGCAGGCTTTACGATAATCCGAGCGGGCCTTGTCCAATTTGCCCGTCCTGTGGAATGAAAGGCCACGGTTGTTATATGCCAGGGCATTTTGAGGGTCCATCGCCAGGACCGTATTGCAGTCTTTGATGGCCTTGGAGTACATTTCGGTTTCGATGTAGGAAAGGGCCCGGTTGATATACGGATTGACACGTTCGGGAGCAAGGCTGATGGCCCGGGATGCGGCTTCGATGGCCTTTGCGTATTGACCCTTGAGAACAAAGTCGTAGCTTTTGGCCTCCCACCCGAGAGCCTTTTGGCGATTTTTTTCCGGGGTGCCCTTTGGGCTCTTGGCGGCAACCCGGCCGGCGCTCCCCTTGTCCGGCCCGCCCTTTAAACGGCCACGTTTGACCTGTAGGGAGGATGCCTTATTTGAGGTTTTCTTGTTTGCAGTCATGGAGCGCGCAGGTAGTTTTTTGACCATGGGGTGGAAGCCGATGGACTTGATAAGCGAACCACTTGGCGAGTAGACAAGTACCGTCGCCGATGATATTGCGGAAGGGGCAAGGTTCAATTTGCCGGAAGTCTCCTGGATTTTCAGCCGTGCTATGGAAAAATAGCGGCCCTTGCGATGATTTGCCGGCCGGCCGTCGATCAGCTTGACCTTGGGCAAGGCCATTAGGCCGCCTGAACTTGTTTTCAGCAGCACGAAGGTGTAGCCCTTGATCCGTTCCCGGCCGCCTGCCTGGTTCCTGATGATTCTGAAGCGGGCCGTGTAATTCCTTTCGGCCGGAGAGTAGAACAGCTCAAAGTTCGTGATGTCTATGGCGGCAGAAAGGGTTTCCGGGTTGGCTTGCGGAACAGGCGCGGTCTTTTCAGGCGTTTCGGGCATTGCCAGGGGCGGAAGCGGTTCGACCTTGATGGGCTCAGGCAGTTTCAGTGGTTGAGCCGGGGGCTGTTCTTTGTTTTCGGTTCCAACTCCGCTATCGGCGGAACCTTGAGGTTCCATGGTCGTTGCTCCCGGCTGCCGCCCGGTTCCGGTTTCGCTTTTTCCCGTTTCCGGGGCCGGCTCCTGTTCAACTTTCGGTTCCGGCAGGGGGACCGGAAAAGATTGCCTCTCGTTGTTGATTGCTATACGGCTGTCGCCGTCAGGCCTTGACGCTTCAGGTTGAACTCCTTTTTCAGTCTTCAATCCGGCCGGAGGCTTTACGCGCACCTGTTGCCGGTGGTTTTGGAAATAGAAATAAACGGCGGCAACGGCGGCAATGACGACCATGGTCGCCAAAAGTTTCAACCCCATGCCCCTTTTGGGCCGTTTCTGGACAGCTGGGCTTGCCGCGTGGTCCTTATCCTTGCGGGCAGGCTTGGAGCCTTGCCGGATTGGAGGGGCCGCCTTCTTGGCAGGTGGGGAAGGCTTCCCGGACGCTTTGGTTGTTCCGGGCGCCGGGGCCTTGCCGGGGGCAATTGACTTGCATGACTCAAGCTCGGCAAGGTAATCGCCGAGCAGGCGCAGATCACACTTGGTGTTGAGCTGTTCCAGGGGGTCCTGCTTGTCCAGGTCGGCTTCAAGGCTGTTGAAGACCTTGCGGGAAAAGCTCAAGCTGGAAGCAAGGGGATCATCGGCGCGCAAAACGGAGTAGGCATGACCAACCAGGCGGTTGATGTTATCGATCGAATACCCCAGTTCCTCGGCCTTGAGGATAAATCTCAGGCGTGCAATCTCTACCGGCCCACCCAGAAGGCGGCCGTTGTCGGAGTTCTTGAAAATCACCAGCCCTTTTTGCGCGTAACGCTCGATCTTGGAAAGATCGATGCCGAGTTTGCGGGCCATATCTTCTAAGCTGTAGGGAGCCATAGTCGCTGCCATATAAGTTCATCCCGCGGGGTTTTTTCCTGATCTGCTTTGTTGGCCGGCGGTTGAAGTACTAGAGTACGACTGCCTGCCCTCCGCCTCGCATCTTCGCCAAACCGGCGAGCTGCAAAATCCGGGTTGAACGTTGAAGCCATGGTTGCATAGAATGATGTCAACGTCCGATGGTTGACTATATTTCAAGTTGTCTGTATTGTCAAAGGCTTAGCAATTGTCACCGGATTTTTGTGCCCGCTTTTGTCAAGCGGGGCTGCCTGATACAAAAATTGAGTCATCGAGCGGATCTGTTGATTTCCGGGCTGACATTGCCTATGATCAGCAAAAACAATGGCCGAATTGCAATAGATTGTAGCTTATGAACGATACCTTCTCCCAATCGCTGAAGGGGCAGCTGCTGATTGCCATGCCTGAGCTGCTGGACCCCAATTTTTACCAGACGGTTACCTGTCTTTCAGAGCACACCAAGGAGGGAGCTGTGGGTATAGTTGTCAACCGAACCCACGGCTCGATTACGAGCGGTATGATTTTCAAGGAACTCGGTATCGAGTTTCTCGAGCCGTACGCTGACCTGCCGGTCTATATCGGCGGGCCGGTCCATATCAACGAAGTTTTCATCCTTCATTCGGCTCCGTTGCAGTGGGAAGGGAGCCTGGTGGTCAACGACGGCCTTGCCTTGAGCAATTCCCTCGATATCCTGGAGGCTATCGCCAAGGGCAAGGGACCGGAATTTTTTTTGATAGCCCTGGGTTGTGCCGGATGGGGGCCGGGGCAGCTCGAGTACGAGTTGTCCCGCAATGCATGGCTGACAGCGCCCTACGAGCAAGATGTGGTTTTCGAAATACCGC
>JALVRI010000541.1 GCA_027031325.1 Desulfobacteraceae bacterium | reverse complement strand
TATTAATTCCCTGCAGGTTGTGATAATTATTACAACCTGCAAAAAACCAAGTCATTTCTAACAGTCGGATAAACAAAAGTCAAGCTGTTTTATAAAGCGCAAGAAGTTGGATTAGTTACGAAACCGATACGTTCGGACCGGAACCGGTGACATAATTTGCTGCCTCCGGTTGGAAAGACTCAATCTTGCCGGGCGGGCGGCTGTCTTCCAGCATCGCCAGGGCGGCCTCCAGGACCGCAGTTTGTCCCTGCCTGTCTCCCGGCCGTCCCAGGGGCCTTCCAATGGGCTGGCCGGTCAGCAACACCCGTGGCAGGGACATCATTTGCATGCGATTCCGGAAGGCCTCCACGGCCACGATCACGGTGGCAATCCCTGCGGTTTCCAGGGCGCGGGCGACATGTCCCACGGACATGTGGCATACAGGTCAGACCGGAACCAGCAAGGCGGCGTCACATTTTTGGCCTTGAAGCTCGGCCACCCATAGAGGAAGGGCTTCCTTGATGAGGCGTTTCTGGGAGCAGGCTCCTACGAAGGAATATGCCTTTGGGGCCAGCTGGCCGATTTGACCGCTGCTTTCCAGTTCGGCGAGGATTTGTAGTGGAAACACAACGTTGGGATCTTCGAGGGCGGCCGATATATCGTAGCCGCCGTGGCGAACCTGCAACTTGTCGGCCGGGGTGTCCTTGGGGATTGTCGAAAGAACCGGTTTTTCCCTGAGGGTTTTGAATATAAGCTCGACGGCCTGCTGCTGGGTCATATTTTCAATGCCTAGAGGTTTTGGATCATCGCCGGTCACAAAATGCCCGCTGGATGTCAGCAATGCCAGCCGGCTTTGCTTCAAAGGCTTGGAAAGCCTTGTGAAGGGGCCATCCCGGTAGGCGAAGTTTTCCTGGTGGGCGTATCCCCTGGCCTGCCAGGCGGTAATCAGGGCGCCTAGCTTGTCGGTCCGGTCATGGTCGACCGCCTCGACAACGGCCTTGAAAAGTTCCTGGAAAAAGTGTCCGGCCTGGCTTTCTGTCAAGTGGGAAAGAAACTTGAAATTGAGATCGGTGCGCTTGCCGTAAAAAAAAGAATCCTTGAATTGGCTGAAAGATTCCGCTGATCGGTCGTTCATGTGTGGTTCCTTCCGGGCCGGGATTAGCAGCCTGTTAGAGGTTGAAATTGACGTTCGCCTCCAGTTGATTCCGGCTCCAGTTTGAGTTTTTGTGGCCTTGCCGATGCTCCGGATTATACGCTTCGATAAGGCCGGGCAATTTCCGGCTTTCCATTAAGCTAAGCTTGATCCTGCCCGCGGTCAAACAGGTGGGCTGGAAAATCGGGATGATCCTGGCCCGGAGCTGGAAAATAGTGGTAGGCATAGCTGCCCGCAATCCTGCCGGGAGGCGGGGTTAAATTTGCCAGGTCGGCTGCGGGTGCATATACTGGTAGATGGCCCCGGAGTTTTTTATTGAAATCCAGCCAAGGAGGCCCTCAAAATGGATGCCAATCGTTTGGCAGATCAGCTCAGTCCTTACCTGCTCCAGCATGCCCGTAACCCGGTCCGGTGGTGGCCGTGGTGCCGGGAAGCTTTCGAGGCTGCCGGTGTTCAGGATAAACCCGTTTTCCTTTCCATCGGTTATGCTACCTGTCACTGGTGTCATGTCATGGAAAAAGAGTCTTTCAGTGATGCCGACACGGCCGCGATTCTCAACCAGGCCTTTGTTTGCATCAAGGTCGACCGGGAGGAAAGGCCGGACGTGGACGCGGTTTACATGGCCGCCTGCCAGGTGCTGGGGGGCAATTGCGGCTGGCCCCTGACAATCGTGATGACCCCGGACAGGAAACCTTTTTTCGCAGCCACCTATCTGCCCCGGACCAACAGCTTCGGCCGGCCCGGCCTGATGGAGATCAGCCGCAAGATTGCATCCTTGTGGAAAAATGAGCGCCAGATGGTGGTCAAGACGGCTGACCAGGTGGCCAAGGTCCTGGCCGGATCTTTTTCCTTCGCTTCCATGACGGGTGAACTTGAAGCTGGAATTTTCCAGCGGGCCTGCAGGCAATTGGAGTCGGCTTTCGATACCGAAAGGGGAGGATTCAACGGCGCCCCCAAGTTTCCCATGGCCCACCGCCTGGTTTTTCTGATCCGTCAGGCCGCCCGGGCGGCTAAATCCAACTGGATGCAAATGGCCACCACCAGCCTGGAGGCCATGCGCCGGGGCGGGATCTGGGATCACGTGGGGCTCGGCTTTCACCGCTACAGCACCGACGCCGACTGGATCCTGCCGCATTTCGAAAAGATGTTGTACGATCAGGCCCTCCTGGCCATGGCCTACCTGGAGGCCTACCAGGTCACCGGAGATCTGCAGTCGGCCCGCACGGCGCAGGAAATCTTCACCTACGTTGCCGACAAGCTGACCGACAGGGGCGGGGCATTTTTCACGGCCCAGGACGCCGACAGCCAGGGAGAGGAAGGGCTTTACTACTTATGGCGCCATCGCGAGTTTAGCGACCTGGTCGGCACCGACGATCCTGTCCCCTGGACCGGGATTTTCAACCTGGAGGTGGAGGGCAATTTCGTCGACCAGGCCACCGGCCGTCCAAACGGTTTGAATGTCCTGTACCTTTCAAAGAGCTGGAAACAGTGGGCCGCCCAATTGAATCTGGATCTTCGGCAACTTGAAAGGCGCTGGGAATCATTGCGCCGGAGCCTTTATCTCCAGCGCGAGCAAAGACCCGCCCCGCTGACCGACGACAAGGTTTTGGCAGACTGGAACGGGCTGATGATCGCCGCCCTGGCCATGGGGGCAAGGGTCCTGGCAGAAGGCAGGTACAGGCAAGCCGCCGCCAGGGCAGCCGATTTTATTTGGACCACCATGGTGTCCGGAGACGGACAACTTTGCCATGCTTACCGTGGCGGCCGGACCATGGGGGCCGGGTTCAGTTCGGACTATGCCTATTTTATTGCCGGGCTGCTGGAGCTTTATCGCACCAGCTTCGATGCCGCCTATCTTGACAAAGCAGTCGTTCTCCAAAATGTAATGGATCAACGGTTTTACGATCCGGTGGAAGGGGGTTATTTCCTGGCCCCGAAAGACTCGACCGAATTGCCGGCCATCCCCAAAGACCTGTTTGACGGAGCCTTGCCTTCTGTAAACGGGGTGGCCTTGGCCAACCTTGCCAGGCTGTACAGCCTTACCGGCAGACCGGCTTTCGGTGAAAAGGCGGATCTGCTGAGCAGGGCCTTTGGAGGCGAGGTCGAGCGCCAGCCGGCCTCTTTTACCAACTTCCTTTGCTCCCTGGAACTGGTTTCAAAGCCGGTGAGCCGGGTGGTGATCGTAACCGCCGGTGCCGAACAGAATGTCGATTCGATCCTGGCCAGGATCGATGGTGTCCATGCGCCGGAGCTGGCGGTGATGGTGAAGACACCCCGAAATGGGAACCTTTTGGAAAAGATCGCCCCCTTTACCGCCCGCTTAGGGCCGGAAGGGCAACAGGTGCGGATCTACCTGGTCCGCGATGGGGCTGGCAGGGCCGTCGGACCCCATGATCCAGGGCTGGACGAGTTTTTGAAGGCGTGGCCGAAGGCCCATCAAAGGTCGAAGCCTGAACAGGACCCTGCCTGAAGGCGATCAAGGGAGAAAGCCGATGGAAACCAAAGTCGAGAATATCGGATCCGGCCGGCTGAGGGATTATCTCCGGCGCCGGCGTGAAGGCGAGTATCTGCTGATAGATGTGCGTCAACCGGAAGAGTACGAACAAGGCCATATCCCCGGCGCAAAGTTGATCCCGGTCATCGAGCTGGTCCGCAAGATCCACGAACTGCCGGCCGGCAAGGACCTTGTGTTCTATTGTCGTTCCGGGGCCCGA
Source organism: Desulfobacteraceae bacterium (assembly GCA_027031325.1). Taxonomy (GTDB): domain Bacteria; phylum Desulfobacterota; class Desulfobacteria; order Desulfobacterales; family Desulfosarcinaceae; genus JALVQM01. Next base: position 5,508 of record JALVRI010000541.1, on the reverse strand, counting down.
TCCATGGCCGCGGCCACCCTGGCAATAGAGGAACTGGAAGGGAAAAACCGGGTTTTCAACCTCCGGGGCGGGATCCTGGCCTGGGATGGACGGCAGCTGGAAGGCTGGCCGAAGGTAAAGATTTTCCAGGCCGCCCTTGCCGGGGACAAGTTCCGGATAGCCATGGATCTTGAGAAAGGAGCCCTGCGTTTCTATGAATTTATAGCGGAACGTTTCCGGCGCCGACCCTGGGCCGAGGTCTTCAAAAAGCTGGCCAAGGCTGAAACGGCCCACGCCCGGACGATTCATGGCTACTGGCAGAAAGCAGGCGGTGTGGCTGCGGACTTCGATACCATTTTCAACCGGCTCGAAGGAGAGATCCTGGAAGGCGGACGGCCTCTGATCGAGGCCCTGGAAGAAGTGGTTGAAGTTGAGGCCGGCCGGTGCCTGCCGCTGATGGAGATCGCCCTGGAGATTGAAAATTCCGCCTTCGACCTGTACCGCAATCTGGCCGATAGGGAAGAAAACGCCTCCCAGGCCAAGGCTTTTTTAGACCTGGCCCAGGCCGAAAAGGCCCACATCCGGGATCTGGTGGAAAACATAACCGCCTGCAGAAGTTACCAGGACTGAACCCGGTTTTTTCAGGCGGCTTTGCTTGACGCCAGGAAGGTATCGAGGGCCTTTTTCAGGGTTTCGGCCGTAAACGGTTTGTTTATGATCTGGTTTGCCCCGGCTTGCATGGCGGCTTCGTTGTCGCTGCATTCGTTTTGGGTGGTCACCATCACGATTGGAAGCTTGTCCTTGTCGAACCACCGGCGGACGGCCCTTATCAGGTCAACTCCGGTCATTTCGGGCATGTTGAGATCGGTGAAAATGAAATCGGGTTCTATTTCGCGTACCTTGGCCACGGCCTCTTGGGGATTGGCGAAAAGCACCGGCTCGCAGCCGATCTGGTGCAGGCTGCTGCGATAGATGTTGAGGATCATCTTGGAATCATCCACGGCAAACACCTTCAGGTTCGGAGCCTGATCATCTTCGGCCGCTTGCCGGCTGATTTGGTCGGCCAGGGCGGTCATGTCATTGGAGCGCAACAGATCTATATAATGCTCCCTGATGTCGGAATGGACTCCGCGGCCGATGTAATCCAGGGCGAACCGGCGGAACTCGGAAGTTTCCATCAGGTCCAGGAAGATGTTGTCACACTGGGCGTCGATGATCGTTTTGCCGATGGGCCTTGTTTTTGGGTCTTCTGCCCGGATCATGTTTTTGACCCCCGCTGCCAGGATGGTGTTGTAATTGAAATCTATGGCCTTGGCGGCGGCGGTCCTCACGTTCTCCACCGGGTCTTCCAGGCCCTGGGCAAGGGTAATGGCGCCCTTTTGTACAGGCAGCCGGCCCAGGGCTTCGTAAGCGGCGAATCTCACGTTGGCATCGGCCGGCTCGTTGTGGAGCAGCTTGCGGATGGGCGCGATGGCCGATTCGTCGCCGATTTCGCCAAGCAGGTTGAGGGTATGAATCAGCAGGTCGGGATCTTGGTGGCGCAGATTTTCGATCAGGAAGGGGACTGACTTGGCGCCGATTTCAACCAGGTGGCGTTTGGCGGCGTTGCGTACATGGGCATGCTGGGACGAGAGACAGTTGTTCAATTGTTCCATGGCTTCGGGAAGCTGGGTCGAGGCCAGCACGTCCAGGATGATTATGTCCAGATCGGGATCGGCCCCCAGCTTTTCCGACAGCCGTTGAATGGCGGTCGGGGTGGCAATCTGCCCGAGGGCGCCGATGGCGGCGATGATCAGCTCGGCGTTGGAAGAATAGAGGTATTCGGAAATGGAGGTGGTGGCGACCGGGTCGCCTATCTGGCCCAGGGCGTCGATCAGGCTCCGCAGTACCTGCTCATCCTGCTCTTCGTGCAATACGGACATCAAGGTCGGCACCGCTTCTTCGTGACCGATTTCCCCCAGCAGTTCAGCCAGGATCATCCGGTGATTGGGACGTACCTCCCTGCGCATCAGATCGAGAACCACTTCCGGGTTCTCAAGGGCCTTTGCAAACAGGGTTTCCCGGAACATGGACCATACGGATTCGTCCTGCTTGCAGTCGGCCAGCAAGCCGGTCAGCACTGAAATTGTGAAAGCGGTTTCCGCCCTGGCAAGGTGCAGCAGGGCCACCTTGCGGGTGCTGGGGTCCACATCGGCCAGGTGTTTCAGCACCAGGTGAGCCTTGAGCTTGTCTCCGGTCTTGATGTCGAACTGCAACTCTTCGATGAGTTCCCGGGCGTTGATTTCTGTCATGGCATAACCTCCCGTCACCGGTTTCTTGTAAGGATATTATCGCCGGACTCCGGGAGGTCTTTAGCAGGCCGTTTGCCTGATCAGCCAGGCCATTTTGTTCGGCCGGAACCGTCAAAGAGGCTTTCGGCGGTCTTGATCAGCAGCTTGGCCCGGGAAGCTGCGAGGGTAAAAGGTGTCTTCTGGAATGAGGAACGGGCCGGGTAAGGCGCCCCGCTGCCCGGTGCAGACGCCACCGAGAGGGATTGGGGGCTTGCCGTTCCGAGATCCAATTCTATTTCAAGCTCGGTTTGAGGGGCGGGAAAGTCGTTGGAGAACCGGCTGCATTTGGTTTCTGACAAAAGATCGAGTAATTTTTTCACCTTGGAAGCAGCTATTTTTTGCCCCCCGGCGGTCAGCCAGCAGCTTTCCCCGGTCTTGCCATCGCCGCCGGCCCCGGGGGCCGCCGGCCTGATTTCCAGCACGCGCTTTTTGAGCCGGATGCGCAGGCAGGTTATACTTTTGGGATCGAAAGCCAGGATCGAAGTGTCACGCCATGAATCAGGATCGGGCGTAAACCGGGAGCGCAAAAGTCCCCGGGCATGAAAGATCCTTTTGTCTGTCCCGGGACGGACAAAGGTGTGGCGGCCGGTGGGAGCGGTTTTGCCTATATCCAGGGATATTAGCGGTCGTTTGCCGGCAAATGCTTCGACCCTGATCCGGTTTTGGCTGTCGAGCAGGTAGCGCTTGTATCGGCCGGATTCTGAGACCAGGGCGGTAAGCTCCAGGTTTGAGAGGGCGCGCAGCATGCCATCGACCTTGTCTTGATCGGCCCTGAAATTTCCGGGTGTTATCTCCCATTGATCTTTTGTGCGCCTAAGTTCGATGGCCCCGCCGGCTCCGGCGAGCCTGACCCTGGTTATGGTATTGTGGTCCGGGTGCGGCAGGGGAGGTGGCTTGAAACGGTTTTCCGGTCCCTGTCGCAAAAACAGCAGAGCGGCCAGAAAGGCGATCACCGCGAACAAAATAGTGTATTGCCACTTGTTGCTCATTGCTCCTGTCTCCTGCCGAAGCTTTCGAGAATCCTTTTTTGTCGCCGCCGGCGATACAACCAGACACCCAGACCGCAGAAAATAACCCCTAGAGGCAGGCCTGCAATGCAGAAAGCTTTGATGAGGCTTTTCAGTTCCGGCGATGTTCGGTGCAACGGGTTCAGCCTTTGCAGTTTGCCCCGCATCAGGGCCCTGTCCTGGCGTCCGTTGAGGGCATCGATCAGGTTCATGACGAAAACGGCGTTGTTGCTTTTGCCTTCGGAGTCGAGCAAGATGTTGGACAGCATTTGGGCGCTGCCCATGACGAAGAGTTGCGCCGGCGGGCTACGGTCGATGGTAACTCCCTGGTAAGAAACCCGGGCCTCAGGCTCCCGGGAATGATTTTCCGCCTTTTCCCCTTTTTTGTCCTGCTCCTTGTTGCCGGAAGATTTTTGCGGCAGCGGCTTGCCCTTGAAGTAGCTTGTGAAACGGCCCTTGAGAAGGTAGGCCAGGGGCCGGGAAGACAGTTCGGCCGTCGCCGGAACCCGGAGAAGTTCCGGTACCAGCATGGCCCCGCGGCCTACCGTCCATGAACTTTGAGAAGATGACAGCAGCTTGTAAGCCGTCAGCCCCTGTTTTTCCAGCTTTTCGTTCAAGGGGTTGACCGGTGCGGCCTTGAAGACGACCAGTTGTTTGATATGACGCAGGAAAGGCAGTTGGCCGGAAATGTTTTCCTGGTGGAGCAGGGGGGCAAAATAGATCGGCCGCTGTCCTCCCCCCATGGCCTGCGGCATCACTTGGCGGTAGCATTGCTTGTCAAGGACGATTGCCTTTTCGATCGCTACACCCCAGTGGTGCAGCAGTTTGTCAAGACCGGTATCTATCTCGGCCAGTTTCGGTCTTGTCCCGGATGAAGGCTTTTCTTCCAGCGGATCGATGAAGAAGGCCAGGTTTGTGCCCCGCATCAGGGCCTGGTCGAGCTGATAGAGCTCCCAGTCGCTGAATTTGCGGGTAGGCCTTACAATGAGCAGGCATTTGAGTCCGGCCGGCACGCCTTGTTCCAGCTTGACCGGGACCAGGTCGTAATTCCGGCCGGCAAGATCGGCAAAGCGCTGCAGGTTCAAACCTCCGGCGGCAAGGGATGAAGATCCAAGCGGCGGGGTACCGTGATCGGCCAGGTATCCCAGCTCGGCGTTGATACCCAGCAGGACGTTCAGGTTGAGGTCGATCAGCCGTTTGACCTGCTCGGGCGCAACGAGTCTGTACCTGGTGCCCATGAGCGGCATCCGGACAACTTTCAAAAGTGGAATTGCCTTCCAGCGCTTTGAGTTGCGTACCACCAGCCCGATGGTTCCACGGCCGGCCTTGATTTTCCGTTCATCCATCGCGGGCCACTTTATCCAGGGAAGCCTGTACCGGTCGATCAGCTCTGTGTCCGATTGCCTTCCGGACGGATCGACAATCTTGAACTCCAGCTTGTCGTAAAGACCGGAGTTCAGTTCCGCAACGGCCTTTTTTATGCTCGTACTGTAGCTATCCAGTTGCCCGATTCCCATCACTCCTGCAACCTGGTCCAGGGAAGATGAAAGATACAGTACCACCTCCAATGGTTTTTCCAACGCCAGGAGGGCGCTTACTTTACGGGCAAGCTTTTCCATGGCGGTGGTAAGCCTGTATTCCAGGTCGTCGGTGCTGGTCACCGCCGGCAGCTTCTCCACCGTGTCGCCGTGAATCAGGACTATCCCCATGAACGCTTTTTGAAACTTGACTTCGTCTTTTTCTATGGTTTGGATCTGAATCGGTTCGATTCCGTAATCCAGCGCCAGGGCTCGGTTGGCCGAGGTCTTGCCCGCCGGTTGGCCTTCTTGGGGGTCGACATCATAGAAGCGGTAGTCGAAATAGCGCTTGCCGTAAATGGCGTATTCCGCCAGCAGGTCATGCAGGTAGCGCCGCACGCCGTTGTAGGGAGCCGGAAGGCGGCGGGTGAAAAAGACCTTGACGATCATCGGTTCGGACAAGGTGGCAACGACCCTGCGGCTGGTTTCAGACAGGCTGAAGCGCTTGTTGCGGGTAAGGTCCAGGTGGAAAAAGAACCTGAAAGAGGCGGCATTGAGAAGCACAAGCACGGTCAGGTAGAGAGAGGCTTTCACAAAGCGGTGTTTATCCGATGGCAGTCGCATTTTGATTTACCTTCGCAGCTTCTTATTGGCTGGATTCCAGAATAAAGTCCG
>JALVRI010000540.1 GCA_027031325.1 Desulfobacteraceae bacterium | reverse complement strand
CGAGGGTAACCCGTACCGGGGCCGTGGCCCGCATCGAACAAGTCGCCTTCGACCGGAACCTGGCCGACGGCAAAACGCCCGTCAGGATAAAACTGCGGTTGAAGGATAAAAACGGAAACCTGATCAAGGCGCCGGTGGAGCTGGATGTCATCCAAGGCAACCTCAAACCTCTGGCACCCCGGGACACCGGCCTTTCCCGCACCCCGGAACAAGGCAGGCTGCACGTGGATGCCGACGGCACGGCCTGGTTCGCACCGGTCACCCAGGCCGGCAATTACACCGCCACCCTGAAGTACAACCAGGCCGAAATCAAAGTCGAGACCTACGTAAAGCCCGACCTGCGGGACTGGATCCTGGTGGGCCTGGCGGAAGGAACGGCCGGTTACAACACGATATCGGGCAACATGGAAAGCCTGGGACCGGACGACGAGGAAGATTTTTACACCGACGGCCGCCTGGCGTTCTACGCCAAGGGCCGCATCAAGGGCAAGTGGCTGCTGACGGCCCGCTACGACTCGGGCCGCGACAAGGACGATCCCCACAACCGGATGTTCGGAGAAATCGACCCCGATGCCTACTATACCCTCTACGGCGATGCCAGCGTCCAGGCCGATGACGCGGCCAGTATCGAAAAACTCTACCTCAAGATCGAACGCGACCAGTTCTATGCCCTTTTCGGAGACTACGACACGGGCCTGAGCGTAACCGAACTTTCCCGCTACAGCCGGCGTTTCAACGGTTTCAAGTCCGAATACAACGGCCGGCGTTTCGGCCTGACGGCCTTTGCCAGCCACACGGACCAGGCCTTTGTCAGGGACGAATTGCAGGGCGACGGGACAAGCGGCCTTTACCACCTGTCTCGCAAGCAGATAAAGATAAACTCCGAAAAGGTCATCCTGGAAACGCGGGACCGCTTCAGAAGCGAGATCATCATCGAATCCCGCCAGCTCACCCGTCACGTGGACTACAGCATCGATTACGATGCGGGCACCATCTACTTCAAGGAGCCGGTTTACAGCCGGGACGACGATTTCAACCCGGTCTACATCGTGGTGGAGTATGAAAGCCGCCAGGTTGGTGACAAGGCCTACAACTACGGCGGCCGGGCCTCGGCCGCCCTGGCCGGGGACAGGTTCGAAATCGGAACGACCCTGATTCACGAAGGCCCGGAAAACGCCGAGTCCGACCTGGCCGGGATGGACGCCAGGGTCAAGCTGGCCAAGGGCATCGAGCTCAAGGCCGAGGTGGCCGGCAGCCGCAAAAAGCAGGACGGGACAACCACCGCCGGCCAGGCCGCCCTGGTGGAACTAAAAGCGGCCACATCCTCCCTGGACGCCAGGGCCTACTTCCGCCACCTGGGAGAAGATTTCGGCCTGGGCCAACAAAACGGATCGGAAGAAGCCACCCGCAAATACGGAGCCGAAGCCCGCTACAAGATCGATGACCAACTGGCGGCCGCGGCCGCTCTCTGGCGCCAGGAAATCCTTGACAGCGGGGCCATCCGCCATCATGCCGAAACCGAGCTCGTCTGGAAGGAAGAATTCTATCGCCTCTCGGCCGGCTTGAGCTTCACCCGGGACGAAGACAAAAGCGGCAACCGCGACCAATCACTCCAGGCGACCCTGGGTGCTTCCCGCAGGCTGATGAACAAGCGCCTGACTCTCAAGCTGAAACACGAGCAAAGCCTCTTCGGCCTGGACGAAAGCTCCGATTTTCCGACCCGTACCAGCCTGGGGGCCGACTATCAACTTACCCGCACAACCACCCTCTTTGCCGCCCAGGAATTTACCTGGCAGTCCGAAAAGAACACCCAGACCACCAGGGCCGGCCTGAAAGCCACTCCCTGGCAAGGAGGTCACCTGGGAAGCAGTATCAACCGCAGCCTCGATGAAGACGGCGACCGGATCTTCGCCAGCCTCGGCCTGGATCAGACCTGGCGGATCACTCCCCGCTGGACCGTGGAAGGGGGCCTGGAAAGATCCCAGAGTCTCCAGGATAACCACAGACCGGGTTTCGACCCGGATGTCCCCCCGGCATCGGGCGCAAGCGAGGATTTCACCGCCGCCAGCCTTGGGGCCGGGTACAGGGCGGAAAACTGGTCCTGGGCCGGCCGGGTCGAAACCCGCCGTGGCGATGAGCAGGACAAGCTCAACCTGACCACCGGTATCGGCGGCAAAGTCAGGCCCGGCCTGGGACTTTCGGCCGGATACGAATACCGCCTGGAACAGACCTCCGCCGGCAGCCGCAACGAGGCCGGCGACCTGCGCCTGAGTGCGGCCTTCCGTCCCCCGCAAGCCCGCTGGATCATCCTGGAACGCCTGGACTACAAAACAGCCTCCAGCAAGACTGTCGGAACCCCAAGCGAAAGGACGGGCAAGCTGGTTAGCAACCTCAACGCCGACTGGCGGCCCCACGAAAGGCTCCAAATGGCCTTCCAGTACGGTGCCAAGTACGTCCTGGCCACCTTCGACGGCGCCGACTACGAAGGGTTCACCGACCTGATGGGATTGGAAGCCCGCTACGACCTGACCCGGCGCTGGGACGTGGGTCTCCAGGCCGGACTGCTGCACGCCTGGAGCGCCGGCCAGCTGGATTGGCGCAGCGGTTTGTCGCTGGGATACAGCCTGGCCAAAAACGTCTGGCTCAGCCTGGGATACAATTTTTCAGGTTTCAGGGATGAAGACTTCTCGGGTGCCGATTACACCGCCCAGGGGCCCTACCTCAAGTTCCGCTTCAAGCTCGACCAGCAATCGGTCAAAGAGCTTGTCAACTGGTTCGAAGGCAACTGAGCTTAACCCGGATTTTGCAGCTGGCGAGTTTGGCGAAGATGCGAGGCAGAGGGCGGGCAAAGGCATTTGAAGTGCATAATCCGGGCTCAACGGGGATAAATGTCCAGGACCGATCTCACCGTAGCTGCCAGCTCCTTGCGGGTGATGGGCTTGTAGATCAGGGCTTTTATCCCTGCCGCCAGGGCGCTTTCCTTGCTGATACGCTCACTGTAGCCGGTGCAGATCACAACCGGGATATCGGGCCTCAGGGCCATCAACTCGGCCGCCAGAACGTCCCCGGTCATACGCGGCATGGTCATGTCGGTTATCACCAGATCGAACCCGTCCGGGTCCTCCCGGAACAACTCGAGGGCCTGGAAGCTTCCGGTGGCGGCGGTAACCCTGTATCCCAGCCTTTCCAGCATCTGCCCTGCCATTTCCACCAGGGCCGGCTCATCGTCTACCAACAGGATCCTTTCATTACCACCTTTGGCCGGGGGCTCCTCTTGCACCCGGCCTTCGGCCCTGCGGGGCACAATCGGCAGGTAGACCTTGAAAACCGCTCCCTTGCCGGGGGTGGAGGCAACCGCCACCCCTCCCCGGCAGCTCTGGACCACCGCCTGGACCACGGCCAGGCCCATGCCGGTACCTTCCCCCTTGACCTTGGTGGTAAAATAGGGATCGAATATCTTGTCTATCAGGTCCGGTTCTATTCCATGACCCGTATCGGCCACCATCAACCGCAAAAAACGCCCCGGACGCATTTCGGGGTAATGATCGGTGAAACTTTGGTCCAGGTCTTCCTCGTCCAGGGTTACCGAAAGCAGCCCCCCGGAATCCCGCATGGCATGCCCGGCGTTGGTGCACAGGTTCATGATCACCTGGTGGATCTGGGTCGGGTCGGCCATGACGATGGCATCGCTTTTTATGGCCGCATTGATCTCGATGGTTGCCGGCAGGGTCGCCCGCAACAGCTTGAGGGCTTCTTTGACAATCGGTTTTACCTGGATCGGCTTGGCCTCGGTCTCGCTTTGGCGGCTGAAAGTCAGGATCTGCTGGACAAGGTCCCTGGCCCTGCTGCCGGCCTTGACTATTTCAGCGATATAGCTTTCGGCCGGCTTGCCATTGCGGGCATCGTCAAGGGCCAGCTCGGCGTAACCGAGGATGGCCGAAAGAATGTTGTTGAAGTCATGGGCTATGCCACCGGCCAGGGTACCGATGGCCTCCATTTTCTGGGCCTGGCGCAGCCGGATCTCGGTTCGCCGGCGTTCCTGTTCCAGGGTCTTGACCCTGGTGATATCGACCGAGACCTGGATCCGTACATAGCGCCCGTCGATCCACTTTATGGCCCGTTCGTAATTGATGAACCAGCGATTGGTAAGCGGATTTTTACCTTCCCAGACCTTAAGACCAAGGGGCCTTCCGTTTTCATCCAGCAGTTCCTTGCAACCGGAACAGCGCCTGCTTTTGCCCCGGAAAGCCGACCAGCATGTCCTGCCGATCATGTCGCCCCCGAAGACATCCTTCATGGTCCGGTTCACAAAGAGGACCTCGTCGGTTTCGAGGTCGGCCACAAAAATGGTCGCATCGATGCTGTCAAGGACGGTCAGAAAGGTCTGGTGGGATTCTTTCAGGGCCGTGACAGCCTTTTTGCGCTCGGTTATATCGGACATCACGTGGACATATCTGTTGACCCGGCCATGGTCGTCGTACTGCAGGTCGACTGTGATTTCGTACCAGCGTGTGCCAAGGCAAAGTTCAATGGAAGCCCGGCCCCCTTTTTTGCTTGCCGCCAGGCACGGACAACTACTGATCGGCCTTTCGGTACAGTGCAGTACCTGGTAACAGCGGCGGCCGATCACCTTTTCCGGCCCAAGGCCCACCAGGTCGTACATGGCCCGGTTGCACCTGAGAATCTTCTGGCCGGTGTCTAGAATCATGACCGCCTCGTCCATGGCGTTGAAAGTTGTCTGCCAGAGCATGGAAGCCGCCCTGAGTTCCTCTTCGGCCTTGCGGCGCTGGGTGATGTCTTCCATGAAACCGTCGATCCGGGCAACCCTGCCGTTCTCGTAGTGGGGGGAGGCCCGGTCGCGGATCCACCTGATCTGTCGATCACGGGTTACGATGCGGTACTCGATGTCGATGAAACTTTTCGACTTGAGGGCGGCTTCGATCCGGCGGGTTACGTAACGGCGGTCTTCGGGGTGGATTATTTTATAAAAAAGGTGCGAATCATCCATGAACTGTCGGTCCGGATAGCCGGTAAGCTCTTCCATCCGCCCCCTAATGTAAAAGCTCGAACAACTGCGGTCAGGCAAGGCCGAGTAGACCACAACCGGCATCTTCTTCCACAAGCACCGGTAGCCGGCCACGCACTCTTCAATGGCCCCCGGCCCTGCAAACCGGTCACCGGTTTCCTGTTTTTCGGAAAGGCCATGGGAATCGACTCCGTACGCCCCGCAGTCCTGCATGGTTATTAGGAACATCCGCCGGCCCTGGTGCCTGATGGGAGAAAGTTCGAGCATAAACCGGTTCTGGCTGCCGGAGGCATCAACGACGATGGCGTCCATCCGGACAGGAGCAGAAGCGTCACGTGCGGCAAGACACAATTCCGGAAGAGAGGGAGTCTTGAAGACAGGCAGCCGGCCGGCCGGACTGCCTTCAAGGTTTTCCAGCCGATCGCCGCAAAGACGGGCAAACCCCCGGCTGACGAGTTCAAACCTTAATTCAGGGTCTGATACGACCACCACGGGCAGGGAACTTTGCCGCAAGGCCCGGGCCAGGATTTCTGATGCCAGGTCCTCATGGAGCTCTTTTTTGGGTGGTGTCGACCGGGTCATGGAAAACAAGGCTCCGCCCCAGGGTTAAGCGCCATCTTCAACTAATCCGGGTGGAACTTCTTGTAAGTTGTTCAACGATGCCAGCGGCGGGTTGGATTTACCGGCAGGCTGCTTCCAAATCGATATTATTTTACTAGAAAGTTCTTCTACCTGCAATAATACATTGCATTATTTTTAACAAGCTGTTGAAAAACCATTACGCTTTTCAACAGCCTGTTAAGTCATTTTTCACTTGGCCGTTATCACAAAATCCCCGGTATACTGGAGCACTACGTAGACAACGTATATTGAAAGCAGCCAAAAGCCCTGCCACCTGCGGAAATAGCCACCCGAGCCCAGGGATATGAACACCCGGAAGGAATATAGAATCAGGAGCATGGCCGGAAAATGCAGCATGAAAAAGGTGAACGGGACGGCAAGCGGCCTGGCAGCCGCCGAGGCCCCGATCACAAAGAGGCAGTTGAGCACGTCGGCGCCCACGATATTGCCCACGGTTATTTCCGGATGCCCTTTACGCACCGCCGCAATGGCGGTTATCAACTCCGGCAGGGAGGTTCCGAAGGCCACCATCGTGGCGGCGATGACATCATCCGGCACGCCGAGCCGCTGGGCGATTTCAGAAGCCGCCGGAATAAGAATCCGGGCCCCGACTATCACCAGGGCAAGCCCTCCGGCGATCATTATCCAGCACAACCATAGCGGTCGAACCTCACCGTCTGGATCATCACTTTCAAGCACATACCCATCGCACTGGCGGGCCCAGGTATAGGCCAGGTACATGTAACCTGCCAGAAGGCCGAGAAACAGGAAGCCGATCCAGCGCCCCAGGTAAGGTGTACCCTCAGACAAGATCGAGACGGCGACCGAAACGGCCACCAGCAACGTGGCCGAGGCCACCTGGACCCAGCCGGTCCGGTCCAGGACAAAGCGATTGATGGGAACAGGTGCCAGAACGCAGGTAAGGCCAAAAATAAGGCCGGTATCGGCGATTATGGAGCCCACTCCGTTTCCCAGGGCCAGACCGGAATTTCCCATGAAAGCAGCCATGACCGAAACGAAAGCTTCGGGGGTGGTCGTGCCCAGGGAAACAATGGTGGCGCCGATGATGATCTTGGGTATGCCGGTACGGCGGGCAAGGTCCACCACACCTTCCACCATCCAGTCAGCCCCCTTGGAAAGCAGCACCACGCAGACACCTATCAGCACCACAAGGGCCGTGCTTGACAAGCTCCCGACCAGGTGATGAATTGCCGTTTCATCCCCAACAAGGTGTAGCAGATCTAATCCCGTCATTCTGATTTTCCGGCCGGTTTGGCAGGAAGTGGGAAAACCAGCCCCCGGCATTTCAAGAATGTTGGCCAGCCACGGCGCCGCTTTGGACCGAATTTGTCCTATCTAGCACTTTTCGGATGGTTTCGGCAAGCCTGCGGTTCAAAACAGGCTTGCTGACAAAGGCGGCGATCCCCATGGCGCGGGCACGGGTGTCATCTATGAGGTCCGAAAAGCCGGTGCAAAGAATGACCGGCAGGCCGGGGCGCAGGGCCATAAGTTTCATGGCCAACTTGTCGCCCGTCATCTGGGGCATGGTCATATCGGTAATCACCAGGTCGAAGGCCAGGGGGTCTTTGCTGAAAAGTTCCAGGGCTTTCCGGCTGTCTGTAAGCGCTGTCACCCGGTATCCCAGGCGCGTGAGCATTTCGGTGGTCATGGCGGCGATGCTTTCTTCATCGTCGACAAACAGAATCCGCTCATTCCCGGTTGGCAAGGGCTGCTCATCATCCGCGGCGGCCGATGGGCGCTTTTTGTGAATCGGGATGTAAACCGAGAAAGTGGTCCCCTTGCCCGGTTGGCTCGTGACCGTCACCGTGCCGCGATAGCTCTTGACTATTCCGTGCAGTACCGACAAGCCCATCCCGGTGCCTTTGCCCGGCGGCTTGGTGGTGAAAAAGGGATCGAAAATCCTGTCCACCACTTCCGGGGACATTCCGCAGCCGGTGTCACTGACGGTCAACTTGAGGTACTTGCCCGGCTGCAGGCCGGTATGCCCGGCAAGCAACTTTTCATCCAGGACAACATCGTTCAATTCGATGGTCAACACCCCGCCCTTTTCTTCCATGGCATGATTGGCGTTGGTACACAGGTTCATTATCATCTGATGGATCTGGGTCGGGTCTGCAAGTACCAGGGAGTCACTTGCAAGGTGTTGCCTGATTTCGATGGTCGCCGGCAACGAGGCCCGCAAAAGCTTGATCACCTCCTTGACGATCAAGCGCACCTGGACAGGCTTGAACTCCTGTTCGCTCTGGCGGCTGAAGGCCAGGATCTGGGAAACCAGCTCACTTGCGCGGCGACCGGCATCAAGGACGGCCTTGATACTCTTGCGGATTGCAGGGTCGTTGCTCTGCAACAAGGCAAGTTCGGCGTAACCGATTATCGCAGAAAGGATATTGTTGAAATCATGGGCAATACCGCCGGCGAGGGTGCCGATCGCCTCCATCTTCTGGGCCTGGCGGAACTGGCGCTGAAGCTGGATCTGTTCGGTCACATCCCTTTTGACGGCCACGTAGCTCACTATCCGGCCCTCATCGTCCAGCACCGGCGATATGGAACCTTCCTCTTCGAAGATACCGCCGTCCTTGCGGCGATTGACCAGGTGTCCATGCCAAACGTTGCCGCTGGAAATGGTGGCCCACAATTGGTGGTAAAAAATTTCATTGTGACGCCCGCTTTTGAGGATTCTCGGATTTTTCCCGACGGCTTCTGAACGAGTGTATCCGGTCACCTTTTCAAAAGCCGGGTTGACGTACTGGATGGTACCCCGGGCGTCGGTGATCACCACCGATTCTGAAGCGTGATCGATTGCGGTGGCCAATAAAAACCGCTCAGCGTCGGCCCTGCGGCGCTCGGTAATATCTGTCAGGAACCCGAAGCCTCCCTTGACACGCCCCTGCTCGTCTGCGATCACTGTGGCATTGACATACAAGAATACATGACTTCCGGCAGAATTGACAAAGATTGTCTCGAAACTGTTATGACGCCGGCTGAAAAGTTTCTCCAACTGGGCCACGAAAGAATCCCTCTGGGGGGCAAGGACAAAATCCGCCAGGTTGCGGCCCACGATCTCGGTTCTATGGCGGCCGAGCATGTTGCACAAAGCGGGATTGACATCTGTGACCCGCATATCGCCGTCTATCATCCAGTAGCCTTCGACGGTATTTTCGATCAGGCTTTGGTAACGGAGGCGGCTTTTTCTGAGGGCGTCTTCCACTTCCAGGCGGTCGGCTATCATCCGGTTGGCCAACCCGGCCAGGTGAACCAACTCGGAAAAGTACAACGATCCAGTATCGATGGGTTTCAATTCCCGGGCGGCGTCCCTGAAAAAGGTTGCAAAGACGTCAAAACTGTTTTGCAAACGCCGGCAAACGTACCTGGCCGCCAAAAAAATGACCCCCAGTACCAGGGTAAAAACCACCGCGATTCCCATGATGGTTTCGCGAATCTGGCGCTCGAGCAATTTCTGGCGGCTTGCGATAAGCTTGTCTAAACGGTCAATGGGCACGGTTTCCAGGATCACCAGGTTCCATGGGCGGTACCACCTGAAATACGACAGGGCCTTGATCGCAGGCTGTTCCGGGTCGAAACAGATCTTGTGCTCCAGAAAGCCACGGCCCTGATCTCTGACCATCGCCAGCAGTCGCCGGTAGAAGCGGGAAAGGTCCGGGTCGTACTGGTCTTCCGACATGTAGGTACCCACGTTTTCCGGATGCGAG
>JALVRI010000539.1 GCA_027031325.1 Desulfobacteraceae bacterium | reverse complement strand
GATTCCGGCCCTGTCCTATTCCCTTTCGGCCCGTTACGACACCGAGGGACAACACATGCTGGATCGCGATTTCCCCATCGACCTGGGATTGTCGATCATGACGGCCAAAAAGCTGGGACCGGTCAATTTATATCTATCGGCCGGGCTTTTCTGGTACGGAAGCTCCCAAATACAAAGGGTGAAATTGAAAAAAGTCCAGACCTCCCTGATGGCCGGATTGGAGTGGCGCTTTGGGCAACGCCACTCACTGCTGGCGCAATGCCTCATATCCGAGGGGGCCGCCGAGGATCTGGGACCCTTCTCCGACGCATCCTATGAAGTCACCCTGGGTTGGAAATGGGAAGTCATCCCAAACGGGTTGTTTGAACTGGGCCTGATTGAGAACATAATCATCTGGGACAACAGCCCCGATTTCGGATTGCACTCAGGGTTCAGTTACCGGTTCTGACCCGGGCCTTTTCCAGCAGGCGCCGGTAAACCAGATCGGTCTGGCGGAATGTTTCTTCCAGACTGCCGCTGTTGTCAATGACCATGGTTGCCCGGCGGCGCTTTTCTTCCAGGGGCATCTGGCTGCCTATCCGCGCCCTGGCCCGGGCATAGGTAAGACGGTCCCTTTCGACAAGTCTTTTCAACTGCAAGTGGCCTGGAATATATACAACTATGATTTCATCCAGGCCCCGGTCCATTCCAGCTTCAAAAAGCAAGGGGATATCTTCGACGATTACGCTTTGTGAATCCTGGCGGCCGATCCTTTCCACCTCTGCATCCATCCGGCTGCGCACCAAAGGGTGGATTATCTTCTCCAGCAGCCTTCTTTTCTCAGGGTCGGCGAATACCAGGTCTCCAAGCTTGCGGCGGTCGATCCGGCCGTCAGGAGCAAGAATGCCGGGGCCGAAAGTATCGACCACGGCCTGCCATCCCCGACTGCCCTTCACCACCGCCCTGCGGGCCATGACATCGGCGTCGAGCACAAACGCTCCCAGGGCCGCCAACCGTGAAGCGACGGTAGACTTTCCGCTGGCTATCCCGCCCGTCAATCCTGCAACCACCATTGGCACCTTCCCCTGGAGCTGGAAACTATCCTCCCTCTTGGCTTGACACTACCGCGACCCCAAAACTATAGTGAAATCCTGAGCGATTGGCAACCAATCCATACCAGGTAAAATGATGCGCTTATCCCACCTGAGGTATGCAGTAGTTCTATTGGGCTGCTTGGTTTTGCTTGCGGCCGATGTCTCCGCAGGCCGTCCAAGGGTTTTGTTGCTCAATTCTTACCATCAGGGCTATAAATGGACCGACGACATCACGGCTGCCATACTGGACACCCTCTCCAGGGATCAATCGGCTCCATCGGTATACATCGAGTATCTTGACAGCAGAAGAATGACCGGCCGGAAGCAATTCAAGTGCCTGGCCAAGTTGCTCGCAAGCAAGTACAGTCCCCACTTTTTCTCCGCCATAATCGCTGCCGACAACGAGGCCCTGACCTTTGTGCAAACGAAGGGAAAAATCTTTGGGGACACCCCGGTGGTCTTTTGCGGCGCAGATTATGTCCAAAAAGAAGATTACTCCGGGATAAGCCGGGTAACCGGCGTCAACGAGGCCGCCGACATCGAAACGACCATCTCTTTGGCTCTCCGGCTCCACCCCAAGACAAATCGCATAATGGTCGTGGTGGACAAGACCCCTACCGGACTGAAGGTTCATCGCCAGGTCACCCGCCTCCAACCGTCCTATCCCGGAATAGAATTCGAGTTCTGGGACGATCTGAGCCTGGAAGAAATAGTAAAAGCCGCCGAAAAGCTGTCCGACCATACCCTGGTCTTTTTTACTTTTTTCCAAAAGGATGCCGACGGCAGGCCGCTGAACTATGATCAGGCCGTCAGCCTCCTGGCCAGGCACAGCCGGGTACCTGTCTACGGGGCCTGGGATTTGAACCTGGGCTACGGTATAGTCGGCGGGATGCTGGTATGCGGACGCTGCCAGGGCAAGGCGGCTGCCGGTATGGTCTTGCGTATTCTTCACGGCCGGCCGGTTGCCGAAATTCCGGTGATGACCCGCAGCCCCAATCGGATGATGTTCGATTACGTCCAACTGCGACGTTTCGACATCAGCATCGGCGATCTTCCGGAAGACAGCCTGATCATCAACCGGCCCTATTCGATATACGAACGTCACAAGCTGCTGGTATGGGTGGTGCTTGGCAGCATAATCGGCCTCCATTTCGTTATTTTCTCCCTGGCTCTGAATATCTTCCGCCGCCGCAAGGCTGAAGAAAGGATGAAAAAAAGCCAGCGCCGTTTCAACACCATCCTTACCACGGCCAACGAGGGTTTCTGGGAAACAGACGCCAACGGCATAATCGTCGACGTCAACCCGGAAATGACGGCCATAATGGGAAGACCGCGGCGATCGATCATCGGAAAGCGGATCAGTGATTTCATAACCGCCGAAGACACCGACGCCCCGTACCAGGACCTGATCGACGGCAAATTCGAAATCAAATGTACCTTTGAGGTCCGTATCCGGAGACCGGACAAGACCTCCCTGAGCTGCCTGTTCAACATCACTCCATTGTTCGACGAAGCAGGCGACTTTACCGGTGCCTTTGCCATGGTAACCGATATCACCGGTGTCAAGGAAGCCGAAGAAGCGGTCCTGAAAAGCGAGGCTCTCCTGCGGGCGACTTTTGAATCGACCGAAGACGGACTGGTGGTGGTCAACCAGAATGGACAGGTTACTCACATGAATCAGGTTTTCCGAAGGATATGGAAAATACCTGAAAACCTGGCCGACAATCCCGACACCGAGCCTTTGCGCGACCACCTGATGGCCATGGTGAAATCTCCGGACACTGTCCTTGACAAAGTTCGCCAAATGAGCCGCTCGAGGAAAAAAATGCTGGAAACGATCGAGTTGATCGACGGCCGCATCCTCGAAATCTACTCTTATTCACTGCTGATGGGAGGCAAACGGGCAGGCCGGGTATGGTGGTTCAGGGATGTCACCGCCCGCAAGCAGATGGAATCCCAACTCATCCAGGCTCAAAAAATGGAGGCCGTCGGCACCCTTGCCGGCGGAATCGCCCACGATTTCAACAACCGGCTCCAGACCATATCGGGCTATACCCAGTT
>JALVRI010000538.1 GCA_027031325.1 Desulfobacteraceae bacterium | reverse complement strand
CTGATCGAGCTGATGGTGGTCTTGCTGCTGATCTCTATTTTCCTTTCCTTCACCCTGGTAAACCTGAAATCCGGCACGGCCGCCAGCCAGCTCCAGCATGTTTCGCGCAAGCTGATGCATACCATTACAATCCTGAAAACCAGGGCCATCAAGAGCCGCCAGGTTCAGGCCCTGGTGATCGATTTTTCAAACCGCAGGATGTGGACGGTTCACCAGGGCATGCAACCGGAAGAAATGGCCCAGGCTGCCGGCCGGGGCTACGAACTGCCCGCGGCCATCAGGTTCATGGACGTGGTCTTTCCCGGCAAGGGCCAGATTTCAAGCGGAAAGGTTGAGGTATACTTTTACCCCCAGGGCTATTCGGAACAGGCCATCATCCACATTGAAAACGAAGAAGCCCGGCGCTGGTCGCTCATAATCGAGCCTTTCCTGCCGTCGGTAAAACTCCGCCAGGAATACGTAACATATTGATGTGCAATCTAAAATCACCAAATGGGGAAAGCGTTCAATCCGGCTTCGGCCGCCGTCCGCCCCCCCTGCCTGCGGCCCGCGCCAAGCAGGCACCCGGCTGCAAGGCCTGGACATCCGCCCAGGCCGGCTTCACCCTTTTCGAAGTGCTCATCGCCGTGGCGGTGCTGGCAATCGCCCTGACGGCCATCTACCGGCTGCACAACCAGAGTATCTTCCTCAACCGGGTAAACCTGTTTTATTCCCAGGCTCCCATGCTTGCCAGGCAGCGCCTGGCCCAACTGGAAAACCGGCCCATGAAAAAGTGGTCCGATGACAGCGGAGATTTCGAAGACGAGTTCGAGGGTTATCACTGGCAGATAAGCGTGGAACAGGTACCCTTGGACCTGTTCAGCTCCAAGGACTACAAATTTTACAAGATAACGGTCACCATCAATGACTCCGACCAGCAGAAATACAGTTTCGATACCTATCGTTTCGTCGTCAGGTAAGCCGGCCGTCATGGTAGGGACGGACGGTTTCACCCTGCTGGAACTCCTGGTGGCGGTGGTTATCCTGGCGGCCGTGGTGGCCTCCGCCCTGGGGGCCTTCAACGGCATCCTGGGCACCATCGGCGCAGTTGAGAGCAGCCGTGACACTTACGCCATGGGCAGGGCCTGCCTCAAGCGGATCGTGACCGACCTTGAATCGCTGCACCTGACCCTGCCACCGTTGTTCAGCAAGCCGGACCTGCGCGACGCACCGGATCCGTATCGCCTCGAGGCCTTACGCAAAACGGTCGGCTCGCAGACGTTTTCCTGGATCCGCTTTTCGAGCCTGGCTCATGTCGACCTCAACGGAAGCGGACAGGCCGGAATAGCCCAAATAGTCTACTACGTCACCCAGGACGATGATGGCAATTACCTCCTGCGCCGCCAGGACCGCCTCTATCCCTGGCCGGAATTCGAACCGGACCCCGGTGATCCCCTGGTGGCCGAAAACCTGACCCTGTTCGACCTGGTCCTTTTCGACGACCGGGAAGACGCCCATGAACAGTGGGATTCTGAAAGCGAGGACTACGACTGGGCCACGCCAAGGGGCATCACTCTAAAACTGGCTTTCAGGAAAAACGGTAAGACGGTGAACTTTACCACCCGGGTCATGCTCCCGGTGTACCGCCGACCATGGAAAAAGAAATGATATCTTCAAGGCATACTTGCAAGCTAACCTCCGGCCAGCAAGGTGTGGCCATAATCATGGTCCTGGCCGTGGTGGCGGTCCTGGTGGCGGCGGTCATCGAACTGCATGTGGCTACCCGCGACGACCTTTTTGAAGCCGCCGCACTCAGGGATTCGGTGACCCTGGAGCAAATGGCCGATTCCGGCGTCAACTTGGCAATGGCCTTGCTGGTCAAGGACAAGCTGGACTCCCAGGCCGATTCCCTCCAGGAGGATTGGGCCGACGAGCAGTTTCTCGATGGATTGGCAAGCCAGCTGCAATTTGCAAAAGGGCGACTAAAAGTCAGGATCTTCGATGAAATGGCCAAGATCCAGATCAACGCCCTGGTAGATTTTCCCACCGGACGCTATTTCAACAGCGCCCAGTACAAGCTTTGGCAAAGTTTCACCGATCGTCTCCTTTCCATGTCCGAAAGCGGGCAAGATACCGATCCGGTGGCAATCATAAACTCAATCAAGGACTGGCTGGATTCAGGCGACGATGATGCCATTACCGGTCTCAGCGGCGCTGAATCCAGCTATTACCTTTCGCTGGACCAGCCCTATCCATGCAAGAACGGCCCCTTCGACCACCTGGCCGAAGTTGGCCTGGTAAAAGGGATAACCCCGGAGCTGCTGGCCGGCGCCGGGGGCGCGTCCGGGCTGGCCCGCTATATAACCGTTTACGGCGCCGTCGAAAGTGAGGACGGCAAATTTACCTTCCCCGGCAGGATCAATATCAACACCGCCGAGCTGCCGGTTCTGGCGGCCATGATGCCACCGGAAAACGAGGCTTTTGCCCAGTCCCTCATAGATTGGCGCGAAGCCAAGACAGGCGATCAATACCTGCACGATCTTTCCCGCAAGGACTGGTACAAAGACGTCCCCGGCTTTTCCGGAATCGACCTGGATCCCAAGCTGATCACCGTCGCCAGTGACGTTTTCCGGATAGTGGCCACCGCCTCCATCGAAAACAGCTCCCTGACCCTCTCCGCCGTTGTGAGGCGCGAAAAAGATTCCAAATCCGGCCGATGGAGATGTATGGTCTTGAATTGGGAATTCTATTAGTATATATTTAATATTTTTGATAAAAGCTTATAGTGCATCCCGTCTGCTAAAAATGCAACCAAGAAGCGATCCAGGATGGCACACGTTTTGCTTTTATTTCTTGGAAAAACCCGCTTCAAGGCAGGATTCATCTTATAAGGGCGACGGCCAAACATGCCAAGATCGGTTATCGGAATAGATATTCGCAAAACCAGCATCAGCGCGGTTCACCTGATTTCGGGGTTCAAGCAGACCGAGGTCAAAAACTTTGCCCGCATCAGGATCGTGTCCGATGACAAGCAGAACGGGTCGCTGGAAAAAGGCCTCAAGGCGCTGGCGGAACGGATCGACTTCGGCAACGCGGCGGTGGTGGCGGCAATTCCGGCCAACCAGGTTATTTTCCGCAACCTCCAAGTTCCCTTTG
>JALVRI010000537.1 GCA_027031325.1 Desulfobacteraceae bacterium | reverse complement strand
CAAGCTCCAGGACAGGGGTTGGCCCGGTCCGGGCAATGGGGACAATCGCCCGCGGCTCGGCCCATTGGAGATCCTCCAGGAGGCCGGGAGCAAGGCTCATGAGGTGGTAGTCGGAGACCGGAGCCAGACCAGCCAGGAGCCTGGCAACCCGCCGCATGGCAGCAGTTTTGACCGGGGCCTTGATTTCGATCATCAGGTGGACTCTGCCTCCGAACACGGCCACCACATCTTCCAGGAAGACAAGGTCGGGACAGGCCCGCTCCAGGCGGCTGCGGTCGCAGGCCGCAACTTCAAGATCACGGCCGAAGACCCGCCGCAAATCAGGGTCATGGATCACCACCGGCTCGCCGTCACGGCTGAAGCGTACATCCAGTTCCACCCCCCACAGCCCTGACTCCAGGGCCCGGCCAAAAGCTTCCATGGTGTTTTCCTTGATGCCGTCTGATCCGCACAATCCCCGGTGAGCAACAAGGCGGCCGGCAGACAGCTTTTGCGGCCCGGGAAGCCGGCGCGGCAGGCGGGCAAACAAGGTCCCTACCAGGCGATGGAAAATTCGTTCCGCAAAATCCACCACTGCCATGACGATATCTTCAGCCCGGATTATGCACTTCAAATGCCTACAATAAGTAATTGCATTTAATTATCAGATAGTTGGCATGTATTTGTTCCCGGCCGTGCCGCAACCTGCAAGGTGAAGTTCAAGCGGTGAAACTCTTCAGGCATTTGAAGCCGCAAGGGTCTCAGTTCACGATCAGCACCGAGATGTCCCTGGCCCCGGAAAAAACCTTGTGGGAAGTGCTGCCCAGGAAGAAATCTCTCACAGCCGATATGCCGCGGCGACCCATGACGATAAGATCATAGCCCTTGGAGGCCTCGGCCAGAATATCGCGGGCCACGCCTTTCTGCTTGACCTGCTGCTTGATGTGGATGTTTTCTTCCGGGAAACCTGCCTCCTTCAAAAGCCCGGCCGCTTCGTTGATGGCATTGTTGACAAGCTCCCGCTTCTTGTTTTCCAGGCTGCAAAACTGGCTCTGCTTGGACTTGAAGATGGGCACCAGCTCGGGACTTTCCATGTCACACAGGGCGGCCGTATCGACAATCACGTTGAAAATGGTAAGCTTGCACTGGGGAGAAAACCAGCGGGCCACGTAGCGGACCGCCCGCATGGCGTTTTCGGAATCATCGAAAGCGATCAGGATATTGCTCTTTTCCATTTCAGGCCCTCCTTCGTTTGGCAAAATATAGCATCCAATATTTATGATTACCCTTATCCGGGCAAATAGCAAGTATGATGGTCATGCCGGAATCAAGATCAAAGCGGCCTTCCTATCTGGAGCAGCAACACCGGTCCTTGCTCGTCCAGGAAACCGGGTTGGGCCAGCGGCCAGGCTACTGCCAAGTGAAAATCGGCGTCAATATCCCAGGCCAGTTCCAAAGACGCCACAAGCTCCATTCCCATTCCCACCAACAACTGGTCGGCCGCCGGGCGACCTGTAGCCATGCCGCAATCGGTAAAAAAGCCGGCCTGCAGGTTACGCCAGAAAACCGGGAAGGTACCGTAACCCCTGTGGATAGCTGCCAGGGGCACAAAAACTTCCGCCCTGGCGCTGAAGGCTTGCTCTGATTCCAGAACATTGCCGGGGAAACCGCGCACCGGAAAAAGCCTGGTTGTCCGGCGGGTGAAAAAGCCTTCTGTCAGGTCACCTCCCACGCGAAAGGTGTTGTGTCCTGAAAGGGTCTGCCCCCAGCTTTTACCTGCAAACAAGGAAAGCTCCCAATTCTTCGTCCGGCCCGGTTTCAACTGCAGCCACCCGGAAACAGAGGGTCCCCGGGATTCGATCAGCTCCACCTGGAACCATGTCTTGAGCCAATCAGAACTCCAAGACCATTTTCCTTCCAGCCAGAACTCGTTTTGGCTGCCGGAAAGCCGGCTTGACGAATCCAGGGGACCGTAACGCCGTCCATTGAGGCTGATTGAAAGGTCTCCCAGGATCCGCCAGGAAAGTGAAGCTTCCTGGCGGGCCTCGGCCACCACCTGGCCGGTGCCGGTTTCATAGTCGAGGGGATAGCTTGTCAGGCGCCCGGACCAGGGCCTGAAGGTTGCTCCAAGCTGCCAGGCAGTATAACGCTGGGAAAATGCGTAGCGCAGCCCGGCATCCCAGCCAGCCTCCCCGGATGCATCCTCGGCCCGGGTCACCAGTCCGAGCTGAAGGTTGCTGCTGTCGAAAAAAAGGTCCGGGGCCAGGTAATTGGGCCACATGCCGCTGAAAAGCCTGTAGGGCCTGCCTCCGGGTGCCAAGGTTGCCTGGTTGCCGCCGGTAGGTTCTGCTTGCGGCTCAGCGGCGGGAGGCCGTTGCCTGCCGGCAGGCTGCAAGCGCTGCCTTTCCCATCCCTTGGGTCCCAGGCAGTAAAAATAACCGCCTTCCGGTCTCAGGGCGGCCGTGTCGCAGTTTGAAAGCAGATTCCAGCTCGAATCATAGACCTGGAAGCGGCCGCTGTGGTCAGATGCGAAAACAAGTCCGCCGGGGCCGAAGGCTGGATGGCACTGGACACCCGGGGCCGCGACCGCCTTTTGCCAAGTGCCGTCGTATAGCCAGATATCCCAATTTCCGCCTGAGCATCCGGCCACGGCCACCTGGCCTTCGGGTCCTCTTACCGGACCATCCAGGGCAGTAACCTGGGCCGGTGCTGCAATCGATTCCCGGTGCCCTTCTGGCTCCCGGCAAATAGAAAGGAAGGGACGGCTGCCCTTGTAAACTATTTTTAGCTCCTTTCCGGCCGGCCCATTGCCCGCGGCCTTTCCACCTCCGGGAGCCAATGACATCCCGGCCCGGACAACCGGTTCCGGCCCGATGGTATCGAGCGCTCTTTCTTGCCGGCGGCCCGGCGGCCGGGCCTGGGCACTAAAGGCCTGCCACAAGCCCTCCCAGTCGAGCCCGAATATCTTTTCGGCCTTACGGCCGACCTCGAAAGGAATCACTCCCGCCCCGTGGGAACGGATAAAGGCAAGCAGGGGTTTCCAACCATACATCCGGTAAAGCCAGCGGACAAAGGGCCTTCCCCAGATACGATAAAACTCGGAGCCGGGCCATATCCTCGGGTGATTGCTGATCCGGTCCAGCCCGGGCCAGGCCAGGGTATTGCGGATCGATTCGTCCAGAGTCGATACCGACAAGGCTCCGGGCCTTTCTTTATAAAGCTCCCACAACAGATGGCAAACTCCGTCGATCGACCAGGGAGGAAGGATGCGATTGGGCGAAATTACAGCTCCCATGAGCCTGCGCGCAGCCCCAGGAACTCCGTGACACTGGAAAAAAACAGCCTGGCCGGCAAGCCCGCAAAAAAGGCGATAGGTCCAGGGATCGGGCTCTATCGCCCCGTCTTCAAGCGGCCCGGGAGGCTGCAAAGCGATCCTGATCCGGTAGAGGGGAATGACTTGGACCTGGTAGCCGGTCTCCAGGCATCCAGGCACCAGTACCACGTGGATCCTTTCCGGCAGGGCCAGGCCCATCTTTTCCAGGAAGGACTTCATCTGCGCCGCTTCCCTGATCATCCTGGAAGCCAGCTTTTCTTCCTGCCGGGGATAATGCAACTCTATACCGGAATTTTGAAGTGACAAGAGCCCCGCTGCGCAAAGCCCGTTCGGGGCCATGGCCAATACCAGGAACACCATGGCCGGTATACAATTTTTTTTTAAAAAGTTTCGCATCTGTGATATGAATCCGGACTGATGGTTGGAATTTCTCCTTTTCTTCCGGTCCTAAAAAACCCGCTGCGGGCGCGGTTTCAGTTCAGGCTTTTTCAGGCGGGGCAGCCATCCAAAGCAGAAACGGGAATCCATTGAGCAATTTATCCAACCTTTATCCTTAATGTAACCGGATTATGCTCTTTTTTAAGCCGATTTGAAATCTTTTATTGTTTCCCCAGGCCACAATCCAAGGCCCGGGCGGGAAACAGAGCGTGATTTTTGGGAGGCCCAATGAAAGAAACCCTGCTTGAAAAAATAGACCGGATCAGCCTTGTGATGACCAACTACAGCTCTGACCTGATCATTGGTCTTGTAATGCTGATAAGCGGAGTACTGGCCGTCAAGTACCTTGTGCGCGGTATTCGCCTGGCACTTGAAAGGTCCGGCCTGTCGCCCCAGAAATCAGAAATGACGTGCAACATACTGATGATCGTGCTCTATATCTTTCTTTTCGTCGCCACGGCCGGTGTACTTGGCTTCAACAGCCGCAACCTTTTCAGGTTCCTGGTAATCGCCACCTTGCTGATAGTGGTGATGGTGATGCTTTTTAAACCCTACCTTCCCAGCCTGCCTTTCAAGCCCGGCCAGACCATCAAGACCGGTTCCCTGCTGGGCAAGGTTGAAGCCACCACCTTTTTAAATACCCGCATGCGAACCTTCGACGGTAAAACAGTCTGGATCCCCAATTCCAAGATTCTCAACGACTACCTCATAAACTATCACATTACACCTTCGCGCCGGATTCATCTCGATCTTCGAATCCGCTATGACCAGGACCTGATGAAAGCCAAACGGGTACTGGAGGAAGTCATGATCCTCGACCCCCGGGTACTCACCAAGCCGAGACCGGTGGTCTATCTTACCCACCTCAGGGAGGATTGCATAATCCTCGGCGGACGCTGCTGGGTTAACAATTTAAAGTACTGGACGACCAGGTGCGACCTGCTGGAAAAGATAAAACTCCGTTTCGACCAGGAAAAAATCGCCTTCGCCCTGCCCCAGCGTTATGTTTACATGCATTCGGAAGGCCCCTATTTCCCTGAGCCTGATGCCCAGTATCTGGAAAGGCCTGACGATGCCGATGAAACAGAGTAAACTTCAGACCGAAACAACCAAACCGGTCGTTTCAGGAAGGGGTCTAAAATGAAAGTCGCCGAAGCGCTCAAAGCCATAGACCGCGGATGGGTTAAAAAACCAGGTGGCTTCCGGGTTCACTTCCAGTTGAAGACCGACCAGGGCCTGGAAACGGATCATTTACCCGGAACAGACCAGAATCCCTTCGATTCCGACGTCGTAGCCTGGCGCACGGCCTGGAAACTCTACCAGGTTTCACTGTCGGACGACAAGCAGTACGGGCAGGGGAAAATGGTCAACATCTACGTGGTCGACGACCAGGGAAAACCGGTCAAATACTATGCCAACGGAAAGTACCAGGTTTACAACCCATGCAAAGATCAAACTTAACAGCCTGTTGAAGCTGCAACCAGGGAAAAAACATGATTAAAAACCGAGGAAGATTCAAACGGCTTGTCACCCTGGCTTTGGGAGCCATCTTGTTGCCCCTGGCAGGGTGTGCCGGAAACTACGGCATGATCAACCAGGCGGACACTGTAACCCGCATGTTCAACGAGGGGAACCTGCCCGACGATTATACCTATTATTTCACAGGCCGCCCGTCGATCCCTTACGCGATCATCGGGTTGAAACCAGGCTACGTCCAGGTTTCCAAAATGTGGTTCCGGGTGGATCAGAGGGATCCCCGATTTGTAAAGATGGTGCACAATCTATGGGAATCCCAGGGGGAGCTAGGGGTTCTCTACCAGCCCCAGGGGGCCTGGATACGTACCGCAAGTGGAGAAACCGCCGGAATCTGGTATTCCTACTATCCTTCGGCCCCGGTCGAGGACAGGGGAGACGGCCGCCTGACCATCCATTCCCCGTACCTGCCGACCCGCTGGAATTGATCCCAGGGGCCACAAAATTCTTGCTTTGCGCAGCTCAGGTGGAATAAAAAGTCGCTTTCTGTTTCAGATTGATTCGCTTTGCAATCACCCGGGAAAACATCCATGGACCTTCCCCAAGCCACACCGATCCGGGCCCTGCTTTTCGATTTCGACGGCACCCTGACCAATCCGGGTGCCCTCGATTTCAAGGTCATTCGCCAGGAGCTGGATTGTCCGGGCGATGTACCGGTGCTCGAGTTCATCGAGACCATCACCGAAAAGGCGCGGCGCGAAAAGGCCCGCCAGGCCCTGGACGACTTTGAACGCCGGGGGGCCGCCCGCTCCCGTCCCAATCCTTTTGCCGAGCAAATCGTCCGGCAGGCTCGCACCTGGGGGCTCAAAGTCGGTATCCTTACCCGCAACACCTTCGAATGCGTCAAGATCGCCCTGGCCAACTTCGAAACCCTGAGCCTGGACGATTTCGATCTCGTCCTTACCCGCGACCACCGGATCGCTCCCAAGCCGGACCCAGCCGGGATCCAGGCTGCGGCCGCATCCTGGAAGCTGGAGCCCGAACAGGTAATGGTTATAGGGGATTTTCTGTTCGACCTTGAAGCCGGCCGCAAGGCCGGCAGCCTGACGGTCTGGCTCGACGTGGGAACCGTGCCCGAGCAATTCCGTAGCCAATTGGATTACGATTACCGCGTCACCGGTCTGGATCAGCTGCTTCCGATCATCCAGCGCCATCTTCCACTGGCAGCCGGCAAGCTGCCCGCCCCTTTCCTGGAAGAATTGCTCAACCAGTTCACGGTATGTGACCCTTCGGTCATCGTTTGCCCCGGCACCGGCCAGGACACGGCCGCGGTCAAACCAGGCAATGACCGGCTCTTGGTCCTCAAGTCCGACCCGATTACCTTTGCCACCGACAACCTGGGCTTATACACGGTGGCGGTCAACGCAAACGATATCGCCACTTCCGGCGCGCAACCACGCTGGATGCTTGCAACCGTGCTGCTGCCCGAAGGCATCACCCGGGGACAGGTCCGCGAAATCTTCGCGTCCCTGCACGCTGCCTGCAAGAAGGCGGGCATCAGTCTGTGCGGCGGGCATAGCGAAATCACCGATGCGGTCAACCGCCCCCTGGTATCGGCCGCCATGATAGGAACCGTAGCCCCAGGGCAACTGATAACCAAAGAGAACATGCGCGCCGGTGACAAGGTGATCCTGACCAAAAAGGTCGCCGTGGAAGGTACGGCCATAATCGCGCGCCAGTTTGGAACTCAGCTGGAGGCCATGGGAATCGACCGCGGCCTTATCGCCGCAGCCCGCAGATACCTGGACAAAATAAGTATCCTGCCCGAAGCCCGGATTGCAGCCGCCACCGGGCAGGTCAGCGCCATGCACGATGTAACCGAAGGAGGAGTTGCAACGGCCGTTGCCGAGCTTGCCATCGCCGGAGGGTGCCGTTTGCTGATCGACCTTGACAGGATACCTGTTTACCGGGCCACAAGGATCTTTTGCCGGGCCCTGGGAATCGATCCGCTGGGACTGATAGGCTCCGGCAGCCTGCTGCTGACCTGCCGTCCCCGCTCGGCCCGGAACCTGGCGGCCGAACTGTCACGGGCAGGAATTGAGGCGACCGTGATCGGCACCGTTGTCGAAAGAGGCGAAGGTGTCGATGCCCGTGCAAATGGGAAAAAGGCTCAATGGCCGGAATTCGAATCAGATGAAATCACACGCCTTTTCAGCAAACAAAACTGATCCGCCGGCTTTTTCAGCCTTCAGCCGCTGATAACCTGAATCAGCGCCCGGAACGCCGTGCCTCGGGGTGGGCGACTTTCGATGCCGACGGCATCATGGTTGGCGACCGAAGGATGGATATGAAACATCCGCCCCCACCGCCCGAGCCTGCCGGACGGGGGGTGGTGGCGACGGCCTGGTTGGAAACGGTAGGATTTCCATCCCGGGTCAAGGTGCGCAGGCGGTAAATATACGTGGTTCCCGGGGTCAGCCCCGTATCCATGAAGGTGCCGGCGTCGGGGGGCACCGTTGCAATCGCCACAAAATCATCCTCGTCCTTGCTGCGCCGTTCGACCGTGAGGTCGCCGGCAACCTCGGTATTGATAATCCAGCTCAAGTCTATCTGCCTTTCCGAAGCCGGCCACGAGTCGAGCACCACAGATTCTGCCAGGTATACCACGGTGTTGACGTTGAGGCGTCCTTCGCAAGCCACAAGTCCGCCCAGGCTTTCCAGATGGTCGACACTGCTTGTCAGCAGCAACTTCAACTCGGATGCTGTAAGGGCCGGATTGCGACCGGCGGCCATGGCCGCGGCCCCGGAAACAACCGCCGCCGCCATGGATGTTCCGTGCATGTAGCAGTAGCCTGACCAAGTGGCCGAAGCCGCCCTGATTGCCAGGTTGTCCAGGTACCATCCCTTGGCCTGGCTTTCGGCATCACTTACGAAACGAAAGCGCAACCTGAAAAACGAAGCCCCGTCAAAACGCCCCAGGTCGACAGCAGCCGGCATCCAGTAGGGAAGGTTGCCCGAAACCGAGCCTGCCGGGTCACCACTGCCGATCTTCACCCGCAAGGGTAGCCAGGTCATCCCGTCGGTTGTGCCTTCGATGTACAGCAAATCCCGCCCGCTTTGGGAAGCTCCGATCAGGTTGAAAGTAAGCATGCTGGCAGCGGCGCCGCCAAGGTCCAGGGCCGGGGTGGCAATCCAGGTATCGCTGCCGGGTTGATAGTCTCCGGCCGGGCTGAGGGCCAGTACTCCTGCCAGACCTATGTCCGAATCAGGACCGGTGACCGACCAGGTTTCAGGGTTTCCGCCGCTTTGCCAGCCATCCAGATCGCGATCGGAAAAATTTTCCTGCCAGATCACGCTCCTTCCCGGGCGGACACTGAAAATATTGAACCCCGGGGCGGCCAGATCGACACTTTCACTGCCGTGGTTGGAAAACCAGGCCAGCTTGTCCAGGGCGGTTGTGGCCGCAACCGCAACCAAATTGTCACCGCCGTAACCGGCGGGATAGAAGGGGGTGGTGTCTAGATCGGCTGAATTGTTGCCGGCGGCGCAAACGAAAAGGGCGTCGGCCCCGGCCATTGTATCGTGGAGAGCACGGCTGTAGTAAGGCCCGCCCCAACTGCAGTTTATTATCCTGGCCCCCTTTGTCACGGCATACTCGATGGCGGCAATGGCATCCGAGGTGGAACCCAAATCGTAGCCGTTGATAAAGCGCAGGGCCATTATGCGCACGTTGGAGGCCACTCCGGCAATCCCCAGGCCATTGTCGATCCCGGCGGCAATTATACCGGCCACATGGCTGCCGTGCCCGGTGGCGTCCTGGGGCAGGTTGTCGTTATCGACGAAATCCCAGCCGTAAACATCGTCTATCTTACCGTTTCCGTCGTCGTCGATGCCGTTGGCCGGTATTTCATCCGGGTTGGTCCAGAGACCGGCTGCCAGGTCAGGGTGATCCAGATCGACTCCCGAATCTATCACCGCCACAACTATCTCCCGGCTGTCATCCGCTTTATCCCAGGCCGGCACGGCCTTGATATCGGCTCCCGGCTGGCCGACATAGCCGTTGACCAGCTGGCCGGTGTTGCGCAGGTACCACTGTAATTCAAAATCAGGGTCGTCCGGTACCTGCTGGGACCGCAAGAGGTAATCAGGCTCTGCGTACTGCACTGCCGGATCCTTTTCCAGCATTGCAGCCGCCGCTGCCAGGTCTGTTCCCGGTGCCAAATCGACCCTGG